>NZ_JASJFF010000914.1:0-3325 GCF_030065435.1 Microcystis sp. M53603_WE2 | reverse complement strand
GTGCCTTATTGTAAACCAATCTTACACAGCCCAAAGTGCGCCGCAATAGCGACTCTTGTTCGGGTGTTGGGTAAAATCGAAACGAATAGGCTTTTTCCATACCTCACATTTTAGCATATATTTCGTAAATGTGCTAATATTTAACAGTAAAGCCGTCGTAGAACGACGGGGTTTCAGACCCAAATTTTCGATGATCGATCGCTATGGTCAGATGACCGTGCTGAACGCCCAACAGATCGAGCAAGCGGTAGAAACGATGGCAGAGCAGGGTTTACGGGTGCTTGCCTTCGCCAAAAAAGCAGCCGCGACCCATCAGCATTCTATCGACCATGAGGATATCGAAACAGGCTTGGTGTTTCTAGGATTACAGGGCATGATTGACCCGCCTCGTCCAGAGGCGATCGCTGCCGTTCATGCCTGTCAAAGTGCTGGGATTCGCGTCAAGATGATTACTGGTGATCATCTTGTCACGGCGCGGGCGATCGCGGAACGGATGGGCATTAAAACGGCAGCACAAGTCTTAGCATTTGAGGGAAAACAATTAGCGCAAATGGATAATCATCAACTGGCCCAAGCGGTGGTCGATGGATCGGTATTTGCCAGGGTTGCCCCTACCCAAAAACTGCAACTGGTGGAAGTACTCCAGTCCCAAGGAGAAATCGTGGCGATGACGGGCGATGGTGTTAATGATGCGCCGGCTCTCAAGCAGGCCGATATCGGCATTGCCATGGGGAAAGGAGGAACGGAAGTCGCCCGGGAATCTGCTGATATGCTCCTCACTGATGATAACTTTGCCTCGATCAAGGCCGCTGTCGAAGAAGGACGCACCGTTTATCAAAACTTACGCAAAGCAATCTCCTTTCTCTTACCTGTCAATGGTGGCGAATCGATGACGATTCTGATCAGTACTTTACTGGCACGAGATTTACCGATCCTCTCCCTACAAGTACTCTGGTTGAACATGATCAACTCGGTCACGATGACTGTTCCCCTGGCCTTTGAAGCAAAATCCCCCAGCATTATGCAGTCACCACCACGCAATCCCAATGAACCTTTGATCACCAAAAAACTATTGCGCCGAATTTTGGCTGTTTCATTGTTTAACTGGATTCTGATTTTTGGTATGTTTGAGTGGGCTAAATCGACCACAGGAGATATTGCCGTTGCCCGCACAATGGCAATTCAATCCCTTGTGGCAGCACGGGTTATCTATCTGCTCAGTATCAGTCAATTAGGGATGAGCCTAGTGGACTACCTGCGTCGTCAGTCAACCTCGATTACTAATGCACCGATCCTAATTTTGGGGATTGTGGCTGCTGTTGCCCTACAAATTTTGTTTAGCCAATGGGGGGTGATGAACAGTCTGTTTGCAACGGCGACCCTAACCGGTCATCAATGGCTAATCTGTTTGTTGCCGATGCCGCTCATGGTACTTTGGGCAATTTTTGCCAATGTTATCGATCCTCCTCATTGTCACGGGAAATAACTAGGGTTTGCGGCAAAAAGTTCTTCGTGGGGACAGGGTGTAGGGTGTAGGGTGTAGGGTTTTACCGATTTTCACCTGGTCAATTACCTAATTTTCAGGGAAAAAGTCCCGGAATTTTCCCCCCAATCACTCCAATGGTCGGCACTTTTTGAGGGAAAAAAAGTCTAAAAACCTTATCCAACAAGGTTTTTAGATTTATTCAGCAAACCCTAAATAATCTAGAGACGTTATCAGCAACGTCTCTAGTAGTTTTTGCCCTTGTTTACGTCGGGGTTTCTCGTTCTAGATTTTTGTAAATTTTTGTAAATTTAACTTGTTTTAAAACACTTTGTCTGGTAGCGATTATCCAAAGAAAAATAGATGAAAGAGGCAAATCGTCAAGAGAATAATCTTGTTTGCTGCCTGATCCCGGTCAATGATAAATTTTAAAATACCTAGTCTTTTACATTTTCCCAACTCTCGGAGTGATCCCCGATGTTAAAAAATCTCTTTGGTGGCAAAAAATCTGACTTTTACCTAGAACTAAAAGAAACCGATGGTGAACAAAAAGCGACAGCAACCACGGCAGCAGCCGCGCCTGTTGTGGAAGCGCCTGCCCCTGCTGTGGAGTCTGCTGCCGCCCCCGTAGCCGAGAAAAAAGCGAAAAAAACTTCTGTTAAGAAAGAAAAGCAAGCAAAAGAAACTCCCGCCGCTCCTGTGAGCGCACCGGCCCCCGTAGCCCCCACTAACGGTAAAGTAGAGCCACAAGAAGTGGAATTTGCGACAAAATACTTGATTACTCCTAGTCTGTCTCGCCGTCGCCCTGGTCCAAGTTTGAATGGTTTCAAAGACATGGCGCGCAAAGCGAAGCTACCTGCTAACCGCGGCTAAATCCCCCCCGGATTGCTTTCTCAAAAAAAAAAGGAGAGCTTTCTTTGACTCTCCTTTTTCATCAGGGTGCATCTACTGACTCAAGTTTAGCAGAGAGTCTTTTTAGGGTTGGTTATTTAGGTTACTCCCTAGAGTATTTTGGCGATAATTATTGCCTGTCTTCTTGGGCAATTTTTAAAACCTAGAACTAGGTTGACTGGTGGACGGGTGCAAAACTAGCATTCATAAGTAGGGAGGCAGAATTATGTGTAGGATGGGTTAGCGGTAGCGTAAACTATGCGGGCGTTGGGTTTCATGCTTCAACCCAACCTACGTTCTGGTGGACGGGTGCAAAATCAGCATTCATATTCTTGATTCGGCAACGCCATTAGGGATTAACTTTCGCCGCTCGGATTAGCCAACCGATTACCCCACCCGTAACACCACTGAGGATCGAACTGAGCGAAGCGGTGATCACCACTACTCCGATCTGTTTCCAGTTTTTCAGTTCCCCGACTTTTTCGGCGAGATCGGTGGTTTTCCCCGCCGCGTTCTCTATAACTTTAACTCGATTGCTTAAACCCTCTATCTTCGCGTCTAGGGTTCGGATATCGCCTTTAATTTCCGACTGCCCTAACTCTAAATTCTTCTGTCCGTTTTCTATGGTGGTTAGTCGGTTTTCCATGGTGGTTAGTCGGTTTTCGATCGCTTTTTGTCCGTTGGCAATGCCGATAATTAAATCCTCCAATCTTTTTAAATCTTTTTCAGTGGCGGCTGTCATCAGTTAAACTCCTCTTAGTTGAATTTTTCTTGCCCCGATTCGATACTTTATTGATTGCGGATAACTTTCTCATCGGAAATTTTGGGTCTGAAACCCCGCCGTTCTAGGTTG
Organism: Microcystis sp. M53603_WE2; assembly: GCF_030065435.1. NCBI lineage: Bacteria > Bacillati > Cyanobacteriota > Cyanophyceae > Chroococcales > Microcystaceae > Microcystis > Microcystis sp. M53603_WE2. The sequence continues at coordinate 98 of NZ_JASJFF010000914.1, read as the reverse complement.
GCTTTACGTTAGAATTAAAAGGCCAGTCTCGAAAACCAAGTGGACGGCGCAGCACCTTGAAAACTCGGCTTAGGGGGTTCCGACCAGAAAAGCTTGGC
>NZ_JASJFF010001189.1:0-11228 GCF_030065435.1 Microcystis sp. M53603_WE2 | reverse complement strand
GCAAATAGGTGCAAGAATGAAAATTGTGGGAGCACAATGGAAAGCAGAGAATGTTCCTCAGTATTTGAAGCTACGTTGTGCTTATCTCAACGGCGATATTGCCTGAGTATTTTTACTCATTGCAAAACTGGGATGCTCCCGCCCGCTTCTTTCAAAATTAGCAAGATTTTATCAGTTTGCAACACTATTCTAAAGTTAGCACCCATATCAAAAATTAGCTCTATCTTATGATATTCCAGTAACCTTTCCATCAGAGCCACTTGTGAAGTATTAAGATTATATCTCTTGACTTCAACCCCTAGTTTTCTGAACAGGTTTTTCAGGAATTTTTTAACCATTGATTGTAATTCGTCGAATTGTTGTTGATTGGTATTAAGTAATCCAAAGAAAAAATTATTTTCTTTTACAGTTGCTTGATAGTTTTCAATCCAATTTGTCGACCCGCCTCCTGTTATTAGGCAATTATAAACTCTTGAATAAATCAGTAGCTATCCCAGTCCACATTAATAAATATTAAGATTCATTAACGGCTGGTATGAAACATACCATATAGTTAATCTACTTGTCAACTAGGCACGTTATCTGCTACTCTGGAGTTAGAGTCCGTAGAGCAACTTAACTATTGTAACCATGAGCTTATATCTCGCTGAATCAAGTTCTGAAGTTTCAAGATATCCTCCCTATAAATTTCGATTAATTGCTTCCTTATTTCTAGCGAAAACTCAGGCTTAACCAAATTAGCGTTCTTTAAATTCATCGCCAGCTTTCTTCGTAAACCTTGTGGCATAATTGCTTTCACAGAAGTTTTTAGAAAATTTTGCTTAGATAATAACTCATGTAAAAACTTATTTTTAGGGATACCAGTAACATTATATTTAGTTGATGTATCGGGAATAAAATTGTCATCAACTTCCAAAAATTGGAAAATATCCTTGATTAAATCATAACGATTACTTCTTAAATCTTCGTAGAGATAAACTTTGATTTTACTAGAGTCAAATTTTTCAAAATATCGCTGTAATTGAGTATAATAAAATCCTCCGTCTACATAAAAGTATCCCCACCACCATTTGTTAAGAATTCTGTTATCTTCTTCCCGAAGGGCGGCACTAAAATCTAAGCAGTTTTCAAAGCCCTCTCGAGCATGATGCAAGAATTGCGAATACGCTCTTTCCACTGGATCTCGCAGTATTGCTATTAGTTTTACATCAGGGCAATAATACTTAATTCTTGCAGCCGCCTTAGCATGGTATAGATAACTAGGTGAGGCTTCACCTATGGCGATTTCATTCGTAACTCCCTGAAATTGTTCCATATAACTTTCAAAGCTAGTCTTAAAACCATCCAAATAACCTTCACTAATTGAACCTTTAGGATAGCTAATTTTTTCGCCCTCGAAAGCAAAAAAGTTAGTCTCCTTAATTGGTGTCATATAAATTTGTGGATGTTGGTTGAGCCAATCATAAAGGGAAGTCGTCCCCGCCTTGGCTGCTCCGATAATTAAAAAATTTGGCAATGCCATACTTTTACTTCCTCATACTTAAATGGTAATTCCCTAGAAACATCAATGATTGCGCTAACGTAAATTTATGCTTCAAACTCTTGCAGGCTAACAAATAATTATCTGGCTGCAGAATCAGAAAAATTTACATACTACAAGTCATAACCAAGTATTCGAGCAATATCTGTCGCTGAATTCGCAATAAACTCTATATCCAGATCAGATAATTCCTGTCCACCACTAGCAACTCCCTTTCGCACAAAGGGTATTTTCGCATTTATAATATTGGTAGACCTATGCTTTTTCTCTGAATCTTTCATTTTTTCTTTAGAACTTAAAGCAATAGCTTCATCTATCAATTTCTCATTGATTTTAATTCCAAAACAATCCATCACGGAAGATAATTGCAAGTGTGTGTCTTTTAAAAAATCCTCATATCTAAATATCTTAATGATCTGCCCACCCCCACCTCCATAGTTGTTGTAATACCATGATTTTGTATGTTCTGTCCATCTGTTAATTCCATATTTTGTATGTCTAATAAATTCTGAAATCTCTAACTTATCATCTATTTGTTTTCTATCTTTTAGGTAGTAATAATAGGAAATCATTACATCTCTAGGATCTCGGACAAGTAAAATGACTCTGTAGTAGTAAGGGTTATAGGCAGAGTGACTTTTAATAATTCTAGGTATATCTGTCCTGCCAAAAGAACCTCCTAGACGAAGATTGCCATCTCCTATTATTGAAGGTATGATATCTAAAATATTAAAGAAGTTAACATCTTGCTCAACATTATAATGGACTTTGAGAGCATTTGCTATCAGAAATCTCAACCAAGTGTTTCCCGATTTGGGATAGGATACTAAGAATACATCTTCCACTACATGATTTTTAGGTAGTGAGCGATTGTAGTACATTTTTTGGTATAAATTTCTCGGCAAATTTAAAACTTTTTGTCCTCTCAAGAAAAACCCACTAATATTGTTCATATAATTGCTATTTATTTTCATACATTAAATGTGTTGGTCTAGCCATTTATAATTTTATCATGAATAAGTAAATTATCTTGTCATCGTTGTGAGATTTTTATAAGGTAAGACCATATTTTTTTATCTGCAAGTAAGCGCCTATTCCAAACCCCAATCCAATATAAAATTGGGGGTAAGCGTGTCCAGTTGTCAAAAAAACAACGGTCCAAGCAAATAAGCCCGGCAGTACAGATAGCAGTGCCGTTCTCTTTTTTGGATCAAAACTCATTGGTTTTAATGCAGCTTTAATAAATAAGTAGGGAAAATATACGAAAAGAAAATACGATACAAGGCTGAATAATATCAAACCACCTTGAAGTAAAAAATTAAAGATGCCAATGTGAAAGTGATTGGTCATTTCATTCCTTACAGGAGTCCAGTAATTAGCCCCAATACCCCTACCAACTAGAAATTCTATATCTTGAAGACTTTGTATCCCAGAAATAACTTCTTCGATTCGCAACTCTGATGATCTATCTCCAGACTGTATCTGATAAAACCTCTCATATAATAATGTATCTTCAAATATTTCTGCTATGTTGAAATCGTTGAAAAAGATAAAAATAACTAATATCAGCAGTGCTATTAATAACATTTTAAAATTCCTTGAATTCAAAATAGAAGAACTATTATTCAACACTCCATTAGATGCTTTGTAGGATAAAATCATCAATGATAAAACAACTAAAACCAATATAGATAGTAAAATAGTTCTCTTAGCGTTTAAGAATCCCAATAGGTAAGCACGGCAAAAAATTGCTCCCCAAATTGGTATTGCCCAGATGAAGCTTATTCTACTTAAAATAGCCAGAGCAATACTGCTGGGAATTTCCAGTAGTGATGAATAGCGTGCATCTAGAAAGGTAACTACTCTTTCTTCAATTCCCGCAACATTTAATTTTCTTGCAATTATGGTTTGTGTGGTAGAATGAAACAGTACAAAAGTAGGCAATATTATAAAGGCAAGTAGTTGTAATTTAGGATAATAGGACTTAACAATTAGACGAAAAATAGCCAACCCTATGAACAAGCCAGAGAAAGCTTGAATATCTGATCTAATAAATTCAAATTCGTTATGAAAAATATACCAACCCATGAAAGTATATAGCAAGAGAGATAAAGAATAAAAAACACCTATTTTCCCCAACAAAATTTTGCGAAATTCTGAGTCTAATACAAAGGCAAATACTACACTAAAAGCAAGAGTTAATAAAGAAATACCTTGAAATACACTTATTTTTTTTTCTACGTCGATGCCTGCATTTAAATAATCGTTTATTAATATTAGAAACAAAGTTACATAGAAACTAAGCGTTGACAATAGCTGAGTAATAAATTGATTTTTTTTTGCTATAACTAAACTCATTTTAGCAGTCCTAATAATTGCGAATACAAAAACAACAAAAATGTTAAGTTTTGTATGGATAATCTAATCAAATTGCCGTAGATTTGATGCCCAATTTTTGGCGTACCCAGATAGCACTGATAATATTACCTACAATCATCGAGATTGCGGTGGCAGTGGCTGCACCATTCACCCCCCACTTCGGTATTAGTAGCCAATTAAGACAGACATTTAACAAAGCGGCAAATACCACAGTTGCTGCACTAAATTTAGCATGGCGGGTCATATTTAGCAATAGACCCACGGAACCAGTCAGAGCGTTAACCAGATAGCCAATACTCAAAATTATCAAAGCTGTTTGTCCCTGTATAAACTCAGCACCAAAAAGCTGTAAAATCGAGTATCTCAATGCAATCAACCCCAAAGTCATGACTAGAGCAAACAAGCTGATTAAACGAGTGCTATGAGTAACCAGCCTTTGCAGTTGTTCCCGCTTTCCCTCTGCATACAGTGTAGCAAAAGTTGGCGAAAGGACATTATTCAAGATTCCTAGGCCAAAAATAATCAGAGAAGTGACTCGACTGACTACTGCGTAAACTCCCACCGCACCCGCACCCTTGAAGGCACCGAGCATCAATATATCGATACGAGAGTTAATCACCGCTAGTCCTCCTAGCAAAATAAACGGTAAGCCGTCCTTGAGCCAAGTCAGAATTTTGTATTCAGGTTTAGCCTGTTTAACCTCTTGGGGAAGCACTCTGGCTAATAGTACCACACCAACGACAAAAGTAATGCCAAGAGATATCAATTTTAAGCCCATCACCCAGACAGTGATATTTTCTTGATTTCTAAGAAACCAGTAGCTAGAAATCGTCAGGATAATAAAAACTAAGGGAGCTAGTAGATTTTCTGGCATTTGCCCTAAAACCACCCTGTGTAAACCCGTCATCGTCGCTAGTCTCAAGCTAGTTAAAGAGACAATTGGTAAGGAAATCATCGCTACACACAGAGATGGTAATAAGTCCGGCTCCCTGACTTGTCCCCAGTTCAGAATAATAGCAATAGCAACTAATGCCATTAGGCTAGAAACTATGAAGACAATTGCATTTGCCCATTGTAATAGACCACGCATTAATCCCCAAGCTGACTGACTACTATAGATAGCCACTTCTCTGACTAATAAGTTATTAAAGCCTAGAGTCGCAGGAATGCCCAGCAAAGCCGGCCAAGTCATTGCATAAGTATAAACCCCAAAGCCATTTTTACCGAGCCAGCGAGCTAGAATAATACTGGTCAGAAAACTAAGGGTCATGAAAGCAACTCTTAAACCAAGAGAACCCGTCGCATCTCGAATTAAACGTTCTTTCAGTTTTAAGGGAGTTTTCTTCATCTTTTTCTTTGCTCCAGAGATGCTACTAAGTCCATCGTGAATAAACTTTTCTGATTTCTTCCTCCGTGTAAAAATGATTAAAGTATTTAGAACTGCACATCTCCTCTACATAAGATAGTGGTAATTTGAGATTTTGCTTAAATTCTTTATACGTATCTCGATAATTTTTATCTTCTCCCACGTTCGTCCTTACTAACTTAAATTCTTTTAAACCCAGAAATTCGGCGATTGCTTTTTCCTTTACACTGTCAGAGGTTTCTAGTTTGAGGATCAATAAATCCACATTATCTTTGTTAATTCTTAAATATCCCTGCTCTTTCGGAAAAGGATATTCATAAACATCTATCCCTAAAAATGGCTTGAAGTAATTATCGAACCAGTCTAGGGGAATCGAATGAGGGAAAAAATTGATAAATATATCCCTTAGCTCTTGGGGAGTAAAATTGGATTGTTCATACTTTTTCCCTGTTTCTCTTTCAAAGTTCTGAAAAAAAGCTGCAACATTTCTACCTATTGGTTCCCTAGTTAAAGAAATAATTTTTACCTGTTTTTTCGGAACGATTATCTTGTTATATAAAAACTCACCACGTCTGACTTGCTTTTCTCTGCCCAGTTTTAAGTTTAAAATTTCGTAAACCTTAGGATTGTAAAAGCTTCTATTATCAGCATTTTTGAGTAAAAAATGAACATGAAACAATGGCAAAATTGCTTTTTTTTCTAAGGATTTCATCACCGAGCTAGAACCAACTTTGCCCATTTGATAGATTATAATAGGTGTTTGATTAGTTGCATAAAGTTTGAATCGTAATTTTATGTCTTGCAGAACAATATTCAGCAGATAAGTCAGGTTATCAAGAAATTTAGACATTTGGTTTTTGCCTGTAGTTTAATTTTTTTACTCTACACCAGCGATACAGACGCTGAGTTCTCAATGAAGATAATCTATTTCAGCATCAATGTCAACCCAGGGTGGTAATTTTGGTAATTCTCAAGATAGTTGCTCAACTATCTCACTTACATTGAGGACACTAAGCAAACAAACGGATTTTACTGATTTTAAAGCTGTTTTTAGCCATTAATAAACTATTTTTTCGGCTTTATCCGTTAATTCTCTCTCCTTGTCCCAATTTTCCCCCTTTGCCCCGAAAAAACTCTTGGTCAACTAACCGCCTAATTATCTATTCCTGAGTGTAGAATGGCTACCTATGGATGCTCTGATTGGTCGGGGGGATTATCAGCAAGCTTGACCATAAGACGAGGCGGGACAAAAGTTAGCAGTTCTGGAAAAACTATAGTTGCCATTGTAGCATGGTGTTATGATGAAGCGGTAATTAATCGAGCCAGATTGCTACCGCAAAATCTTTTAAACCGCATCCACAGGGAAAACCGTAGTTTGGTTTTTTCGGCTATGATCTTTGCATAGCAATACTTTTAAGGGTTAATGACCTGCCAGTGAAATTCCAGTTCTCTAGCTGATTGCGGTTTATATCCTTAAAAGTGTCCCGAAGTCAATCTCAGCTTTAGATGTCATATTCCTTACTCTATAAGGGTTTGAGGCTATTTTAAATAGATACCATGTTTGGACAAATTCCCAAATTATTCTCAAGCTATACTGGCATACTAGATGCGGTTTAATAGAGTTATCCCTTGACTATTTGATTAATGATGAACAACCAACAAAACGGGGCTTTAAAAACCCAAAGCCAAGGAAATCTACCAGTTTTTGCCCAACCAGCTTTTATCCCCCCCCTGACGCAGGAAGAAGAGGAACTCAACCTGCGTCAAGTCCTTTCTGTCGTCAAGCATCGCTGGTGGATAATCGCTGGCATCACCCTAGGAGTAACAGGTGCGATCGCTGCTTGGACTTTCTTAAAAACCCCTATCTATCAAGGTAGATTCCTGCTGCTCATCGGTCAACCGATTGAGGAAAATAAAAATTCTCTCAAACTGGCAGCCCAAGATATCCTGCCTCAGTTGGGTGGAGAGAACATCGATTATGAAACCCAAATCGCTGTCCTGAAAAGTCCTCAACTCCTTAACCCCATCCTTAGTAAAATAACTCCTCAATATCCCGACTTTACCTACAGTGATTTAATTAGTAAAACTGGCAAATCTGATCTCAAAATTAGTCAATTAGAAGATACGAAAGTTTTAGAGATCGTTTACGAAAATGCAGAACCAGAAAAAATTAAGCTGGTTTTAGATAATTTAGCCCGTCATTACCTAAACTATAGTTCCCAGGAACGCAAGACCGAAATTAATCAAGGCTTGGATTTTGTTAACGCTCAATTGCCCGTGCTGCAGGAACGAGTTAATTCTCTACAAAAACAAATGCAGCAATTCCGGCAGCAATACAATTTCCTGGATCCCGACAAGGAAGCCACTCGTTTATCGCAACAGTTAACCAGCATCGAGCAGGAGTACAGAGTCGCCCAAGTTGCCCTTAACGAAATTAACTCTCGCTATCAAGCTTTACAGCAACAGGTGGGATTGGCCCCTAATCAAGCAATTATCGCCACTTATCTCAGTGAATCTCCCGGTTATCAAGATTTGCTCAAGCAGTTGCAAGAAGTGGAAGTGGAATTGGCGAAACAATCGGCAGTTTTTGCCAAGGATAGCCCGATAATCGCCACCCTAGAGGAAAAACGCGCTAATTTACTGCCCCTACTGCAAAACGAAGCCCAGAGAACCCTAGGGGAAAAACTGCCCCAGACAGTGGGTAATTCCCCGGCTTTGGTATCACGGAGCGCTCTGCGGGTAGAATTAACCCAACAATTGGTGGAAGCCGCTAACACCCGCCAAACCCTAGAAATTAAGGTAGAATCCCTTGCCCGGGCCCTGGAACAACAGAAAGGCTCGGTCAAAAATCTGGCGGTTTTAGCCCGTCGTTATACGGATTTGCAGCGAGAATTGGAAATTGCCACCACCAGTCTCGGTCGTTTTCTGGAGGAACAACAAAAACTCCAACTCAAGGTGGCACAACAAGTGGTGCCTTGGCAACTAATTTCCCCTCCAGAAGTAGAGGAAGATTTCGTTTCTCCTAAACCCGTGCGAAATCTCGCTTTAGGGGTTATTGGTGGCCTGTTACTAGGCCTAGGGGCAGCCTTTTTAGCTGAAAGATTAGATCCCGTTCATCATAGTGCAGATGAACTAAAAGAAGATACCAAACTGCCCCTTTTAGGCGCAATTCCCTGGCAAAAAGACCTCGATAAGATCGAAAAAGTGATCACCGCCGCCCTACCCCAGTTAACAGTCGCTGGTCAACAACTTACTATCCCTAATACCACTGCGAAATCAGCCAACGAAAACCCCTACTACTATAATTTCTCCCCCTTCTCGGAGGCTTTCCACACTCTTAACACCAATATTCGCCTCCTCGGTTCCGATTCCCCCCTCAAGTCCCTCGTGATTAGTTCTGTATCACCGGGAGATGGTAAAACTACTACGGCAATAAATATCGCTAAGGCTGCCGCTCGTATGGGACAAAAAGTCTTATTGGTGGATGCCGACCTGCGACGACCCCAGATTCACCTACGACTTAATCTCGATAACGACCACGGCCTTAGTAATGTCCTCGCCGAGGGTCTCGATTGGAACGAGGCGATTCAATCCCTGCCCCGCCACGAGAATTTATCGATTCTTACCGCCGGTTCAATTCCCCCAGATCCAACCCGCTTGCTTTCTTCCCAGAGAATGCAGGAGATGATCTCGCAATTACAGCAAGACCACGCCTTCGATCTAATTATCTACGATCTACCACCGATCGCCGCTTTTGCCGATGCGAAAATTCTCGCCGCCATGGCCACTGGCCTAATTCTCGTCACCAAACTGGGCAAAACCGATCGCTTTGTGCTGAAAAATCTGCTCGAAGACCTGAGATTATCCCACATTTCCGTGTTAGGCTTAGTGGCTAATAATGTTAGTCGGAAAGACCACAATTATCGTTACTATGGCCATTACTACGGCAAAAGATAATTAAATTAAAGATAGATCCCCCCTGCCCCCCTTAATAAGGGAGGTGCCGATCCCCCCTGCCCCCCTTATTAAGGGGGGATTAAGGGGGGATCCCCCCTTATCAAGGGGGGATCAGAGGCAAAATCTATCTTCTATTTAATTATAACCACTTACTTATCAACTTTTAATTGATGTTAAATGCGGGTTTTAATTTGGTATCGCAATGATCTGCGGGTTCACGATCACGAGGCAATTTATCAAGCTGTTCAAGAACAATTCGAGATAATTCCCTTCTATTGTTTTGATGAGCGTCAATTTGGTTTTACTTCCTACGGGTTTCCAAAAACTGGCAAGTTCCGGGCTAAATTTTTATTAGAAAGCGTAGCAGATTTGCGACAATCTCTGGAAAGTTTAGGCGGTAATTTAATTATCCGACGGGGAAAACCAGAAGACATTATCCCACAATTAGTTCAAGAATTGCAGATAGCCAAGGTTTATTATCATCAAGAGGTAACAGCAGAGGAATTAGCGGTAGAAAAAGCGGTAAATAAGGCTTTATCCGGGGTTCCTGTGCAGATAAAAACTTTTTGGACAGCCACTTTATACCATCCTGATGACTTACCTTTTACCCTTAATCAATTACCAGAATTATTTACTAATTTTCGTAAACAAGTAGAACGTTATTGGCAAATAAGAGCAACTTATCCCACGCCGAAAAAGTTGACAAAATTGCCTAAAATAGAGTTGGGAAACCTTCCCAGTTTAAACGATTTAGGCTTAACAGAATCAATTCTAGACCGGGGAGGTGTTTTGTCGTTTCAAGGGGGTGAAATGGCAGGAAAATCAAGGGTTAAAGAATATATTTGGGATAGTGATTCCTTAAAAACCTATAAGGAAACCCGCAATGAAATGTTAGGGACTAATTATTCCTCAAAATTCTCAGCTTGGTTAAGTTTTGGCTGTCTTTCCCCCCGTTATATCTACGAGGAAGTACAAAAGTATGAGCAAACGAGAGTAAAAAATGACTCTACCTATTGGCTGATTTTTGAATTATTATGGCGAGATTTTTTCCGATTTATTTGCAGTAAACACGGGAATAAAATCTTCTATAAATCTGGTTTGCAAGAACTTTATTTACCTTGGCTAGAAGATTGGGAAAGATTTAATCTCTGGTGTGAGGGAAAAACCGGTTATCCCCTTGTAGATGCTAATATGAGAGAATTAGCCGCTACAGGATTTATGTCGAATCGTGGCCGGCAAAATGTCGCTAGTTTTCTGAGCAAAAATCTCGGTATTGATTGGTGTATGGGAGCAGAATGGTTCGAGTCGTTATTAATTGATTACGATGTCTGTAGTAATTGGGGTAATTGGAATTACACTGCTGGTGTCGGCAATGACGCGCGAGGATTTCGTTATTTTAATATCCCTAAACAGTCGAAAGATTATGATCCCAAAGGTGATTATTTACGTCACTGGTTGCCCGAATTAGCCCTAATAAAAGGCGATAAAATTCACGAACCTTATAAATTATCTCCAGAGGAACAAAAGCGTTATGGTGTGATTTTAGGGGTTAATTATCCTCGTCCCATTGTCGATTTTTTTCGATCGATCAAACACAACGAAAAAATTTATCTTCAGCATTTCAGTGAACAGTAATCAGTAATCAGTGGACTTCTACATAATATTATCTCAAGACTAAAATTTTGTCTAGACAAGCAACTTACCCAAATAAAAATGATTTTAATGTCCCCAGATTTTTTCTGTTAAATTGAATGAACAACGATAGATATATATTTGGATTATCGAACTATTTATTAGTACAAATAATCAAATCAAGCTCTGATTGGGTTATAATTTTTGCAGATGTCTAATCAACTGAAAACTCACATCTGATAACTGATAACTGATAACTGAATTAAAGCCATTCGATTTCTTTAGCTTTTTCGGGTAGTTTAGCCGTGGCTTGTCCTTGGCTGCGGGACTGAAACCCAATTAAATCGAGGGGAG
>NZ_JASJFF010000798.1:0-9312 GCF_030065435.1 Microcystis sp. M53603_WE2 | reverse complement strand
GGGCATACCGGAACCTTTGGGCTCGATCCAATAAACGCTTGGGGAGAGAATACCTCTACTTTTTCAGAAGCAATTCTGTCTAAGCAAGTAATCTCTGTGAACCAAGAATCCCCGTCTCTTTAGAGCGGGGAGTGTCAAATCCAGACTAACCGTTAGCAATCACCAGACTTTTAAGAACATTTTCGGTCATGGCCGCTAGTTGATCCAATTGTTCCTGATGGCGTTTTGCCTGTTTTTTGGCTTCTACCTTGCGTTTCAGGGCTTCCCGGGCTAAATCATCGCGATTTCTGCTTAAAGCTTCGATCGCTACTCGATTCCATGTTTCTGCTTCTTGAATGGCTTTTTTGTACTGGGGTTGAATTTCATCCCAACTGACCTTAAGATTGCTTAAAGCCCCTTTTAACAGGGTTTGGGCATTGTTGGGGTCGGCTCCGATGAGGGATTTTTTCAGAGGTTCGTAGAGTCCTACCGCTTGTAAATGGGTAATAATCGGGATAAATTCTTCTATCTGTTGACTTTTGCTAATACCGGTCTTACACCAAGTGGCAAAATGTTCGCAGTTGTTAAAAAGAAGATTATATTTCTGCTCCCCCAGACGACTTAGCGCCCTTTCTACCACCACATCGGGGATAAAGGAAAATCCCACCTCCACATAGCGCACCACATAGATTTTACCGCCCCTAGCAAAAGTTTCTAGGGAAGTTCGTTCCACAATCTCGCTCGGTTTTCGATAATGAATGACGCTACCATCACCGCAATCGATGCCATGATGGGCATAAACACCCTGAAGATTGAGCAATTCCCGATAGGCGTATATTTGATCCCCTTTAGCCATATTTTTTTAGTGATAAATTAAACAAGGAGATTATCTATTGAGTCAGTTTTTCCGGTTATTAATAAGCCATTCAGATTTGGGTATTCTGGTTTTCGTGTTTTACTTTTTGTTATGAATTAAAGCCAGCAAACAGCTTAAGTCGAAGATGTTCAAGATTGCTTTAATTCATAACTTATTCTTTTAATAGGCTTTATTTTTGTATTCATGCCCTCAGTTAATCCATTGGTTGTATAATTTTCACAGTAATTATCTAACTGTTGACTCTGTGGAAGGACTCTGGTGGGGCAGCGGAGAAGGAGAATCACTAACCCTCCTAGAGGCGCGATTCCTGATTTTGAAAATATGCGCTGCCGCTTTTTAGCCAGCCTTTCGCCATAATTTTTGATTATCATCCTTGATCCAGAAGAGCCTTTTCTTATTTTACTAAAGAATGCTTAACAGAGAAACACCAGCCAGTATAATAATACAACCAAATAGTCTTTGTTTGATATTTTTTTCATGAAATAAAAAATAGCCATACCCCACACTCATCAATAAACTGCTTTGTTTCACCGCCACTGAATTCGCCGCCACCGTTCAATTAAATCTTTTGCCAGATAAAGATTTAGTCGATTTATGCCCCCCTATCGAACCATAACAAGTAACGAAGAACCGTCAAGGTAAAGTTTTATGACAGGATTCAACGTTTCTGCATCTAGTCAGTCAGGTACTGGTACGATTCAAACTTGAATTGGCCGCTCTCAGACAAGCGAATCAGACACCTGTGACAAGCCTCAATTTACGGAGACTCTATGGCTAAACAATTCAACGGGACAATCGCCCTCGATATTCGTGATTCCGTACCCGATTGGGAACCCTACGCCGAACCGAAAGCACCCCCAAATTCACCGAATATTCTTTACATCGTCATTGACGATACGGGATTTGGTGCCTGGGAAATGTTTGGTGGCAAAATTAAAATGCCCAATTTAGCTAGTATTGCCGAAAAAGGCTTAATTTATACCAACTTTCACACTACCGCTCTTTGTTCTCCCACTCGTTCATCCCTATTAAATGGACGCAATGCTACCAGTAACGGGATGTCTTGTATCGAAGAGGTGACAGCGGGTTTCCCTGGTAATAATGGTCGCATTCCCTTTGAAAATGCCATGATTCCAGCCGTATTGAGTGAGCGTGGCTGGAGTACCTTCGCCCTTGGTAAATGGCACTTAGTGCCAGAAGAAGAGGCAAATATGGCATCCACGAAGCGGCATTGGCCTTTAGGTCGTGGTTTTGAACGCTATTATGGCTTTTTAGGCGGAGAAACCGATCAATGGTATCCAGATCTGGTCTATGATAACCATCTGATTGAACCTCCTTATGGTCCCAATATGGGGGATAAAGAGAACGGTTATCATCTATCGAAAGACCTGGTAGATAAGGCAGTTGCCTTTATCCAAGATCAAAAGGCGATCGCTCCAGATAAACCTTGGCTGATGTACTTCTGTCCCGGTGCCAACCATGCACCCCATCAAATCTGGCCTCAGAAGATCCTAGATTATGATTATAACACGAGCCTGGGAGATCCCGATAATCCAGAAGATTTATCCTTTGTCGAGACAAGTATCTTTAAAGATGGCTATGAAGTCTATCGCACAGAAGTCCTTGCCAAAATGAAAGAATTAGGCATCTTTGGGGATGAGGTAACAACACCCTCGGAGATTAATCCTCATGGTGAAGGTGAGCTTGGAGAACCTAACCCTGACCACACTAAGATCCAAGGAGTTCCTGCTGGTAAGACGTGGCCTCAAACTGATTGGGTAAAACCTTGGGAAGGATTAAGTCCCGAAGAAAAGGCATTATTTATCCGTATGGCCGAGATTTATGCGGCATTCTCCACCTATACCGATGAACAAATTGGTCGTTTGCTCGATTTTCTCGAAGAAACGGGTCAAATGGATAACACCATCATTGTTGCTGTAGCTGATAATGGTGCTAGTGCAGAAGGTGGGCCTAATGGTTCAGTGAATGAAAACCTGTTCTTTAACGGTATTCCCGATGATTTTGACAAGAACTTTGCCCTTCTCCAAGATTTAGGCACACTGAAAACCTATAATCACTATCCTACAGGATGGGCTTGGGGCTTTGATACGCCTTTCAAATACTGGAAACGTTGGTCAGGTTATGAAGGTGGTGCTGCAACTCCCTTTATGATGTGTGGACCGGGTATCGCAGATACGGGGATTCGCAAACAGTACATTCACGCGGTTGACTTAGTACCTACCCTTTACGAAATGTGTGGTGTAGAACCCCCAGAAGTGGTTAAAGGTTACACCCAAAATCCCATTGAGGGAATTAGCTTCGCCTATACTTTCGCTCCCGAATATGCTCAACCTGAGTATCAATTTGCTTACAGACTCTCTGACGAGCAAAAACCCAAGGATGCCAATGGAAAACCCAAGAAAGTGCGAGAAACTCAGTTCTATTCGATGTTAGGAACAAGAGGAGTCTGGTATAAAGGTTGGCACGTTTGTACTGTCCATGCTCCTGCGCCTTCTAATTGGGGTAATTTTGAGAAGGATATCTGGGAATTGTACTGTATGGATGGGGATCTGAAATTGGAATTAACTCCCGATCCGACTCAATCTCGTAACTTAGCTAATGACCCGAAATATGCCGATAAACTCGAACAGATGAAGTATATGTGGTTCGTGCAAGCAGGGTTATACAAAGGTATGCCTATTGATGATCGCTCGGCTATGGGTGGAGATCGTCCCCAATTACGTCCCCCAGCATTTGCTCAAGATGACCCAAAGGATGCTACCTTCAGTTACACCTATTATCCAGGGGGATCAGAAATTCCCGAAGCCGTTGCTCCGAATACCCGAGGTCGTTCTTACGAAATCGAAGCCATTGTTGATTTCTCCACGGGTGAGACTCCTAAAGGGGTAATGATAGCTCATGGAGGAAGTTTTGGTGGATATAGTTTCTATATCTACGAGGGCAAACTCTGTTATGTCTATAACTGGTTAGGACAACAGCAACAGAAGATCACTTGTCCACTCCCTAATCTTGCCGACGAGGAAAATACACTCAAAGTTGTATTTAACAAGAAGCCCAATCAACAACCGGATAGCAAGTTTGGTGGTAGTACCATAGGAGAGGTACAACTCTATATCAATGGTACTAAGCAAAGTACCACGATTGAGGAACCTTTCCCAGAATATTCTGAGCAATTCCTGACTCAACCGGGTAAGTTTGGGGCGGGATTTAATATTGGTCGAGATCCCGGACAGCCTGTATCATCAGACTACGAACATGAGTGCGAGTTTTTCGAGTTTGAAGGTGCGAAGCTGAAAAAAGTCATTGTCACGATTAAAAATGACGCGGGCGCGGGCGCGATCGATCCTGAGACAGAATTAATAGGGATGTTGTGGCGTGACTAATCTGCTTAGTCTGTAGCATAGACCCGATTTGCTTTCAAAGCTGTAGGGGTAATTTCTGCATTGCCCCTACCCACTCTAACCCTTGATAAAATAAAGGCTATATCTTGAGTATGCAAATATCTCAAAACCCCTCATCTGCTCCAGGTAAACCTCCCCATAAAGATCTGATCTGGATTCCGGGGGGAACATTTGAAATGGGGTCAAACAGTCGTAAATATCCTGAAGAAGGACCCGTCCACACCGTAACCGTTAGCGGCTTTTGGATGGATAAATATTTGGTCACTAATAAACAATTTAGAAAATTTGTCAAAGAAACAGGATATATTACCTTTGCTGAAAAACCACCGAAAGCAGAAGATTATCCTAATGCTGATCCTGAAATATTAGTTCCCGGATCTGCCGTTTTTGTGAAACCAGATCGTCCCGTTGATCCTCGTACTGTCTGCTGGTGGCAATATATGCCGGGGGCAAATTGGCGACATCCCGAAGGTACTGGAAGTTCAATTAAAAATCGAGAAAACCATCCTGTAGTACATATTGTCTATGAAGATGCCCTTGCCTATGCAAAATGGGCAGGAAAAGAACTCCCAACTGAAGCACAATGGGAATTTGCTGCACGAGGGGGTTTAGAGGGGGCAGAATTTGCTTGGGGTGATGAATTTATGCCTAATGGTAAAGTCATGGCTAATACTTGGCAAGGACAATTTCCTTGGCAAAATCTCCAACCTCATGCACCCGGTCCAGAAGCAGTAGAAAGCTATCCCCCCAATGGTTATGGACTTTATGACATGATAGGTAATGTCTGGGAATGGACACAAGATTGGTATCAGGAACAACATCCCAAAAACCCGACTAAAGCCTGTTGTACCCCGAAAAATCCCCTAGGCGGAACCGAAGAAGATAGTTATAACCTCAAACTTCATCCCTCAATGCGAAAACCCCGTAAAGTCCTCAAAGGAGGCTCTTTCCTCTGCGCCCCTAACTACTGCGCTCGTTACCGTCCCGCCGCTCGCCATCCCGAAGATATCGACACTTCTACCAATCATATCGGTTTTCGCACAATTTTTTGTCCTGATTAGAATTTATTACCGCTCACAATGACAATTAAGATGGCTCATTATGTTCTATTTTTAAAAGTTTCAGAGGGAAAATAACCAAACAGTTGTTTATAATCAGAGGCAAGATGTCCTCGCTCAAAAAAACCTAATTCTTCGGCAATTTGATAAATTAACGTTAGTTCGGGGTTTTGGGTAATGGATTGATGTAAGGCGTTAAGACGAAGCTTTTTAAAATAATTTTGAGGAGACATTTCTACTCTAGCTTATATGACGCAGCCAAGCACTCTAAGCGATCGTGCTTATATGTCGCCCCAAGAACGAGATCTGGCCTATAAGAAAATGCGTGAAGATTTTGAAGGCTACAAACGTCGTTTAGGCTGCTAATAGTCTAAATTTAGATCTCTTAACTGAAGTTTAATTAATAATTTTTGAGGCGCGTTTCTAACGTGCCTTTTTTCAAAATTTTATTTAAACTTTGGCGATTATAATTGACATTAATTCCTTGCATTTTCACGAGCGCACTTAGGTGTCTCATGCCAACGATACTTTTAGCCAGCACAAAACCTACCCAGCAGCACATCAAGGTAAATGTACTTATGTAAAATAATCATTTTTGGGGAGTGGTTTGAGAAGCTATTTCATTAGTTTTGGTAAAATTATAAGCCTGGCTTATTCACCCTTATTAGGGTATATTTAATTTATGTTCCTATCTATAAAAGCAACTTTTGTATAACTTCTTTCCATATTTGAAGATTTACAGCTTGTCAAAACCTATTGTAGCATTTATCTTAATGGTGAGGCACGAAGTTTTCCTCTGGTGGAGTCGGTCATCAATACCAAATTAGGTTACACTTCATCTTTATGGGAAACGCTGTAAAAATTATCGAGGTAGAAATTGAGAACTATAGCCTAAACACCAGCGATTCAAGCCCCTTTTTGACTGTTAACCCCCTTAACCCAGAGATTATGGATGCTTTTAGTCCCTTTCCCCCTGACTGGACAGAGAATGCTGTTCACGCCTACAATTTTTGTTGTCCTTACTGTGGGGCAAAAGCTAAAGAAGCTCAGGCCGTTTGGATCAATCGCCGCGCACCCGTTTTAGGAGAAGATTCTCGACGTAAATGGCAGGAATTCTATCATTGTCAATGCGATCGAGTTTGGTGGGCCTGGAGTAGTGATCGACCTGCCGAAAATAAGTAATTCTGAATCGGGAATGGAAAATATGGCCGATGTTTATGTTTCTTGGGATGAATACCATCGTCTGATCGAAAAATTAGCAGTAAAAATCGATCATTCTGGTTGGCAATTTGCTCAGATTGTCTGTTTAGCTAAGGGAGGATTGCGCGTCGGTGACATTCTCTGTCGTCTTTTTCGTCAACCCCTAGCCATTCTTTATGCTGCTTCCTACGGGGGGCAAAATCATCAAATTCGGGGAGAATTAACTATTTCCTCGAATTTAGCCATGATCGAACCCAAATTAAAGAGTCCCTTGTTATTAGTGGATGATTTAGTCGATTCGGGAATCACTCTCCAAAAAACCTCGATTTTGTTACAGGAAAAATACGGGATTACCAATATCAAAACTGCGGTGATCTGGTACAAAGCGGCATCAAGAATCAAACCTGACTATTATGTGGAATATTACCCCGATAATCCTTGGATTCATCAACCCTTCGAGCGTTACGAGTTAATTACCCCCAAAGACCTCCTAGAATAAATTCAGTTTAGCATCAGCGGTAGAGAGTTTCCCCTTAAAAATACCACCAAAGAAGATTCATATCTGAAATCGGCAACGCCATCTATTCTCCGTAGGATTCAGCAGTAATTTTGCCCCGAAAAACGATGTAATTATAAACTGTATAGGCTAGTAAAATTGGGATTAAAAAACCCACAAAAGTCAGCATAAACACCAAAGAACTAGGGGCGGCCGCCGCTTGATAAATTGTCACTGACGGGGGAATAATATCGGGGAAAATCAACAATCCCAAACCGATAAAAGAGAGCATAAACAGCAATACTGTCCAGACCATGGGGGTGTTTTCTTCCTTTAGTTGCAAACTCCGCAGTAATAAACCCAGTAAGACCACAGCTAAAATCGGGATGAGGATAAAGATGTAAATTAGTCGAGGGTCAAATAAACGCTGACGGATATGGTCAGAAAGCAGCGGCGTACTGATGGTGATAAAGACAGCACCGATAAAAGTGGTAATAGCGGCAATTTTTGCCGTTTTATAGTGAACTTCCTGTAAATTACCCGTAGTTTTCAGAATTAGGTAAGTGGAACCCACTAAAACATAAGCTTGGATTAAAGTTAGAGAAACTAGAATTGATCGCCATGTTAACCAATCAAAGGGACCGCCGGCAAAATGACCCAATTCATCCACTTTAATGCCCTCAAAAACCGCACCGAGGGCGAATCCTTGCCCCAAAGCGGCCAAAAAACTGCCGAGTCCGAAGGCATAATTCCAGAACAACTTGCGACGAGAATGTTCACGAAACTCGAAGGAAACAGCCCGAAATAACAGCCCCACTACCATAATCACTGCTGGCAGGTATAAAGCGTTTAAAATTGTCCCGTAAGCTAGGGGAAACGCCCCAAACAGGGAACCACCCATCAAAACAATCCAAGTTTCGTTAGCATCCCAAACATTGCCCAAACTGGTCATTAAAATACTGCGACGCTTCTCGGAGGAGGAAGTCAGGGAAAGAATTCCCACCCCCAAGTCAAAACCATCGAGGAGGACGTATAGAAACAGGAATAATCCCAGAATAAAAAACCAAATTTGTGGCAAAAAATACTGTAACGGTTCCATAGTTCCTCCTATTGTTGCGCTTCTAGGGAACGAGGATTTAGTTCTGGTGAGGTCACTTTTTCCTGTTGAGTCCCCGGCAGTGGTAAGTTAAGATTTGGTCCCTGACGGATAATAAGACTACCGAAATAGAGAGCAGAAACCAAGAAAACGACATAAATCGCCGTAATTCCGATTAAAGAGGTTAAAATCTCGCCTGCGGGCAGTTTAGAAGCAGCATCCACTGTCCGGATTTGATTGTAAACCGTCCAGGGTTGACGACCGACACAACGGACAATCCAACCGGTTTCAACCGCAAGATAACCCAGAGGGGCCGCAAAAACCCAAGCGCGCAGTAACCATTTTTGACTGTCGATTTTTTCGTTACTCAGTTGACCGCACAGCCATTGCCCGACAGTTACAGTCATTAAAGAAGCAAGAAAAAGACCGATAGCGACCATAATCCGGAAGGAATAATAGATTAGCCCCACCATGTGCGGTCTGTCTTCGTATTTCCACGTTTTTAAGCCGAGAACAGGTTCCGATAACTTGGGTTTTAACTCCAAAAGATAACCCAAAGCATTAGGAATCTTCACTTCCCAGCTATTTGTCTCCGCTTTATCCTTGGGTAAAGCGACCAAACTCCAAGCAGCAGTTTCTCCCGCAGGAATAGTTTCCCATTGCGCTTCCATGGCGGCTAATTTAGCCGGTTGATAGTGATACACTTGTTCGGCACTAAGATGACCGACAAAAATTTGCAAGGGAGCGATAACAATCGCTAGAGTAAGAACAATTTTGAGAGAACGACTAAAAAAGCTAATGTGACGTTTATTGAGCAAATACCAAGCACTAATCCCACCAATGACGAATAAAGAAGTTTCCAGAGTAGCGAAAAACATATGCAGGAAACTATTAACCATGAAGGGATTGAGAATCGCTTGTAGGTAATCCTGAACGATAAATTTACCATCCACGAAAATGCCGCCGGCGGGGGTTTGCAGCCAAGAATTAGCGGTTAGAATCCAGAAAGTGGAAAGATTAGCCCCAAAAGCGACGAGAATTGTCGCTAGGAAGTGAATTAACGGGGGAACTCGTCCCCAACCAAACAGCATAATTCCTAGAAAACTAGCCTCTAGCATAAAGGCCATGGTTCCCTCGAAACCGAGGATAGTTCCGAAAAAGTCCCCCACCGCTTCCGAAAAAGG
>NZ_JASJFF010000051.1:0-1155 GCF_030065435.1 Microcystis sp. M53603_WE2 | reverse complement strand
CGCTGTAACTATGATAACATCGTTGTTAAATAAAAATCTTTCTCAATTAATTCTTAAGAATTTATAAATATTGCGGAATGTTAATTTAAATATTCTCAAGTTTTTGCAGTCAATCAATAATTTTTGCTTATCTTTGTTAGAAAATAGAACTCCTGCAAAAATCCAACATCTACCATTGGGTTAGGAGTCTCCGAGTCAGGAGTCAGGAGATTATTTTTATTTATTCTCCCCACTTCCCACTTCCCCACTCCCCACTCCCCACTCCCCACTCCCCACTCCCCACTCCCCACTCCCCACTCCCCACTTATGAGAGATGATCAAAAGATGAAAGAATCGTGGCGAGAACGTCTGAATATCTCTCGAATAGCGATTAATGCCCCGAGGTTAACCATTGCTTTCTGGTTAGCGGTGGCCATGGCGGGAATTTTTGCTTTTAGTTCCCTAAAATACGCTCTTTTCCCCGATATCAGCTTTCCAGTCGTAATAATTAACGCCCAAGCGGATTTAGCTACTGCTATCACCACGGAACAGCAATTAACTAAACCCCTAGAAAATCCCCTTTTCTCTCTCCCCGGTTGTCGGGATGTGTCCTCGACTACTGCCCCCGGACAGTCAGTAATCAGCGTTTTCTTTAAAATTGGCACAAATTTAGACAAAGCCACCGCAGCAGTTAAACAGGCTATCTCGCAAATCCCTTTACCCTCTCAAGCTACTACAGAAGTTATCCCCGTTGATTTAAATGAGTCGGCAACAGTCACATATACGCTGGTGAGTGAGCAGAAAACTCTGGAAGAATTAAGCCAAATCGCCCAAGATAATTTAATTCGGCCCTTAAAAGCTCTCGAAGGTACGGCTAAAGTTAATTTACTCGGTCAAGGTACAGTTAGGGAAGATAATCCCCATAAAAGCTTAACCCGACCATTGCCCACGCTGGTACGCTTTAATGGCCAAGAGGCGATCGCTGTGCAGGTAATCAAACAAGGTGCTGCCAATAGTCTCGATCTGGCCGCTCAAGCAGAAAAACTGGTTAAAGACATAGCACAAAAACTGCCCGATGTCAAGATAATTTTAGCTGAAACCCAAGCGGAATATATTCGCGCTGCCCTACAAGGCACGATCGATGATTTACTCTTGGCAGTTTTGCTGTCGGTGCTG
>NZ_JASJFF010001368.1:0-1709 GCF_030065435.1 Microcystis sp. M53603_WE2 | reverse complement strand
ACTTTTTGTCAATCAAAAAGTACCAGATATGGGAGTGATCGGGGCGAAATTTAGGCACTTTTTCCCTGAAAATTAGGTAATTGGCCACCTCAAAACTGGTAAAACTCTACACCCTACACCCCACACCCCACACCCCACACCCTGCCCCCACGAACAACTTTTTCAGCAAACCCTATGTATGGGGGAAGTCCAGGTATTACATGAGACTAGGCTAAAACTAGGGTGAGTTAATAAGATAACCCACCCTGAAGGATATTTAGCGATCGACTGACCCCATAATAATATCAATACTGCCTAAAATCGCCATAATATCGGCAACTTTTACCCCTTTGAGGATATGGGGCAGAATTTGAAGATTATTAAAATCGGCGGCCCGAATTTTCCAACGCCAAGGGAAAACATCATCATTACCGACGATAAAGATACCTAATTCCCCTTTACCACTTTCCAAGCGCACATAATGTTCACCTTTAGGAATTTTGAAAGTGGGGGCGACTTTTTTGGCGATATATTGATAGTCAAAATCATTCCAAGCTGATTTTTTCCCTTCTGCCATCCGTTTTGCTTCCAGATTTTCGTAGGGACCACCGGGTAAACCTTTCAGTGCTTGCCGGATAATTTTCACCGATTCGCGCATTTCCCGAATCCGCACCAGATAACGAGCAAAACAATCGCCGGCGGTTTCCCAATGCACTTCCCAGTCAAAATCGTCGTAACACTCGTAATGGTCAACTTTTCTTAAATCCCATTTCACCCCGGAAGCGCGTAACATCGGACCAGATAAACCCCAGTTAATCGCTTCGTCTCTGGTAATGCAGCCTATCCCTTCAATACGACGGCGGAAAATCGGGTTATTAGTGATTAATTTCTCGTATTCGTCCACTTTGGGGTCAAAATAGTCACAGAAATCCACGCACTTATCCACCCATCCGTAGGGTAAATCCACCGCCACGCCACCAATACGGAAATAATTATTATTAATTAACCGCATTCCCGTGGCAGCTTCCCAGAGGTCATAAATCATCTCCCGTTCCCGGAAAATGTAGAAAAAGGGAGTTTGTGCGCCTACATCCGCCATAAAGGGGCCTAACCAGAGTAAATGGTTAGCGATGCGGTTGAGTTCCAACATAATCACCCGGATATATTGCGCTCGTTTGGGAACGGCGATATCGGCTAATTTTTCGGGAGCATTGACCGTAATCGCCTCGTTAAACATCCCTGCGGCGTAATCCCAACGACTAACGTAGGGAACGTACATGACATTAGTGCGATTTTCGGCAATTTTTTCCATGCCCCGATGAAGATAACCGATTACGGGTTCACAGTCAATCACGTCTTCCCCGTCGAGGGTGACGATTAAGCGCAAAACTCCGTGCATTGACGGGTGATGGGGTCCCATGTTTAAAACCATGGGTTCTGTTCTCGTTTCAATTTTTGCCATAGGGCTACCGATGATCCCGAAAATCTTTTTAAAGTTATTATAAGTAAACGCTTCGACAATACACAAGGACTATCGGGTATCAGTAATCAGTGATCAGTAATCAGTGATCAGTAATCAGTAATCAGTGATCAGTAATCAGTGATCACTGATCAGTAATCAGTAGTCAGGAGATTATTTTTATTTATTCTCCGGATCTCCCATCTCCGGCGCTCCCCACACCCCACACCCATCACCCCATCACCCCATCCCCCAATACCTTCTAACTGGT
>NZ_JASJFF010001182.1:0-4950 GCF_030065435.1 Microcystis sp. M53603_WE2 | reverse complement strand
TCACAACGGACACAGATTAACTGCTCGCTTTTTTGATCGGCAACGACTTGCGACTTTAATGTGTGGTATCCCTGCTTGCCACTCTAGTATGATTTCTGTTTTTTTTTGGGTCTTTCTATCTCATGTTCTGACACATCCACCA
This sequence comes from Microcystis sp. M53603_WE2, assembly GCF_030065435.1. NCBI lineage: Bacteria > Bacillati > Cyanobacteriota > Cyanophyceae > Chroococcales > Microcystaceae > Microcystis > Microcystis sp. M53603_WE2. The sequence goes on along the minus strand of NZ_JASJFF010001182.1, from coordinate 4,808 downwards.
CTATTACTTCTCTTTCACTATTACTTTCTAAGAGGGCTTTTTTTCCGGGTAGATTAAACAGACCTGATTTGATGAGAACATTCTCTACTTTCCTAACAATTCTATACGCCGTTGATTCGTTAATACCCCAACTATTTCCCCGATGAAAATAGGTGCGATATTCTCGCCAATATTCTAGTGTTATTAGTAGTTGGTCTTCCGTACTCAATTTGCTAGGTCTACCTGTCTTTTTTTGCCAAACTTTTTCTGCCTTTAGGACTGTTACCATATCCTTAAATGTATCTGGATACAGGCCACACAAGCGTTTGAACTCTGTTGGCTTTAAAGTTTTTACTTGTTCGTAAGTCATCTTTCAATCTTAACTCTTGGACTATTTTATCTTATTTTGTCTCGACTTATGCAAGAGGTCTAGTCATGGACAGTGTTGCTCCTTTAAGAGCCAGTTTCAGATTGTCGATAATATCATCGGGTAATTTTGAGAGATTGGCAAGGGTTCTTTTTTTGACTTGATCTCCTTCTCGGTAGGACTCTGGTCGAAGAACAGCGGGGGGGGAATTACGGTTAGGAACTTTTTCTATATACATGGCTATCATTTTAGCAAATGGAGAGAATTCTATTGAGCAATTCTCCTTCCTCGTTCACCAGTAAATGCAGTTTAAAGCCAAAAAACCAGTCCACAGAGGTTTTTCCCCGTGCGGCTAAATTGTCAAACACCCGATGACTACTGATGCGGCGATTATGGCAGACCTGAATTTTGGTGGCATCGACAAAGCTAATCCCCGTGCAACGACCAAAACAATGCTTCAAGTAAACGCATAAGGGGATGAGAGTCGAGGGTATCCATTCGATAAAACGTTGATAGCTAGGCAGTTGAGGGAACTCTTGTCGCCAGTAGACACAAACATGATCGAGGTAGAAATGTTTAAAATTACGGTAGTGGTTTTGATGGAAAGCGATCAGGATGGTCATAATTTCGCTTAAAGTCAAGATTTTGCCACGTTTACGAGCTTTATTATCGGACCAAAGCCTTGTCTGTTCTAATTTAGGTTCAAATACACGGCATCCGTCGTCGACATGACAGAAAAGAGCTTCTAGACTAGACATAGATGGGTTGGGGGTGCTGAGTTTATATATTTTTCAGCTTACTAGCCCCCGCCTTTTCTTTCCACCCTTATCCCGAACTGACGTTAACTATCAAAACCCCCCAAAAAAAGAGAGAGGAAACCCGCGCCTCCTACCTCGTTCCCAGGTAGAACCTGGGAACGCTATTTTCAGATTCTACCTGAAGAACAATACGCCAATTCAAAAATGAAACGCATCAACCTCAAGAGTTGACAAAGAAAGGCTCATCAGTTACCGTCTGAGCCTTATCGGAAGTTAACGACGGCGGGTGAGTTCAGCCGTTAGACTGCCAATTTCTTGGTCAAGATAGTTCCGGTTACTTTTGGGCAGGTGCTATAGTATAGTGAGGTTTGTAAATGGTTTCTCCCATGAAAAATAAAGCCATTATTGTGCTGGGGGCGGTTGCCGCTCTTGGGTTGGCTGCAACCTCAACTTTACTTCTGACACGTCCATCTGGAAATTCTCCAGATTCCGCCTCTGCTCAATTTTCTCCCAACGGCATGGGTGGGATGCATCATATGCAGGTCAGTAGCGAGTTTAACTATCTTGCCCAAATGATTCCCCACCATCAGGAGGCAATCGATACCGCCCAGGTTATTCTGGAACGCACTAGTCGTCCTGAGATGAGGCAGTTTGCTGAAAATATCATTCAAGTGCAAACTGCTGAAATTGCTCAGATGAAAAACTGGCTCAATGAGTGGTATCCCGGAAGGAATATTAGCGTCTCCTACGTTCCCATGATGCGCGATCTGAGTCAACTTCAGGGCGATGCCCTAGAGCAAACTTTTTTACAAGATATGATTAAACATCATATGGGAGCCGTGATGATGTCGCAAATGCTCCTGAATCATAATCTGGTGAAGCATCAGGCTGTCCAGCCCTTTGCTGAGAACATTGCCACTAGCCAGCACCGGGAAATTCGGCAGATGCAAACTTGGTTAATGGCTTGGTTTGGTGATCGCAATCCAATGGGTGGGATGCATCATTAGCTGGTATTGTGATCGCAATTTTGTCGGGTGCGTTCCCTAATGCAAGTACGCTTAACTGATACATGAGTTCTGGTTTTCCCTAAAACCAGAGACTTATCGCCTCAAAATAAAGATAACTGCTATATCCTTCTGTTCACTTTAAAATAAAACTGTTAGCTTGCTGGGGATTGAGAGTGACAATCCCAAAATCTCTACCTAAACCCTTCCCTTTTGAGGTAAATATTTCATGAGCCAAACCATCACACCTTCTTCCTTAAAAGCTAGTTTAGCCCCCAATCCCACTAGAGCAGCAACGGTGGACGATGGGGGAAATGTACTAGGGGAATTTCTGCAAGAAACTCTGGCCATGACTAAACGTCTGTTCATCCAATTACAACGTCGTCCTTCAACCCTAATCGCGGGGGTAATTCAGCCATTTATGTGGCTGATTTTATTCGGGGCATTGTTTTATAATGCCCCCCAGGGTCTATTCGGCAACGATCTCAGTTATGCTAAATTTCTCGCCCCCGGGGTGATTGTCTTTACCGCTTTTTCTGGGGCCTTAAATGCCGGTTTGCCAGTAATGTTCGATCGAGAATTTGGCTTTCTTAACCGTCTTTTGGTAGCACCTTTAACCACTCGTTACTCGATCGTGGCCGCTTCTACCATCTATATTATCGCCCTCAGTTTCATCCAAACCGCCTCGATCGTGGCCGCTAGTGCCTTTTTAGGGGCCGGGTGGCCTAGTTTAGCCGGATTAGGTGCGATCGCTTTGATTGTGTTCCTAATCGTTTTGGGGATGACTGCCTTAAGTCTCAGTTTAACCTTTGCTCTCCCCGGACATATCGAATTAATCGCCGTCATTTTCGTCACCAATTTACCGCTTTTATTTGCCAGTACCGCCCTCGCACCCTTAAACTTTATGGCAGATTGGTTACAAGTAATCGCTAGTCTCAACCCTCTTACCTATGCGATCGAACCGATCCGTTATATTTATTTCAATCAGCACTGGTCTTTTGATAGCATAGTCTTACAAACCCCTTGGCTTGACCTCAATTTCTTGACAGTTTTAGGCCTGCTCTTAGCTTTTGATCTGCTAATCCTTTTGGCAATTCAGCCCTTACTTCGTCGTCGTTTTGCTTAAATCAGTTATCAGTTATCAGTTATCAGTTATCAGTTTACTTTCACTGAAAAGCCTGCAACTTTCTCACAACCAAAAACTAGACAAGTAAGTAGTTATAATTAAATTGAAGATAGATTTTGCCTCTGATCCCCCCCGCCCCCCTTGATAAGGGGGGGGCTGACAACTTTTAACACCTACCCACTTAATTTTCTGAGGAGTTAGTCAGATTATGAATACTCAAAAAATGTTAATCAAATCGTCTTTATTCCTAGCTACTATTTTATTAGTCGGCGCTGATTTTAGTCCGCAAGTGTTAGCTCAAAGCTTGAACCCCAGTCAACCGGACTATCAAAAAAATGAACGTAGTTCCGATGGCAGGGATGATCTCGGTGGTTTTAATCCTTTAGACTTGATTCATAATAGTAATTTTCGCCGTAGCCGGGACGGATCGGAATTTCAGGAAGATACCCTCAATAATATCAACGAAGCGGCTGAGGAGTTTAAACGCAAGCAAAGAGAACAACTGGAAAATCTGCAAAATCCTGCCCCAGAAACCAAATAAAACTCCTTTTTTGAGTAGTTAGACACAATTAATCGCACATAGGTAGGTATTGAAAACTTTCAGATGCCCCCCTTATTAAGGGTAGATCCCCCCGCCTATCGGCACCACCCTTATCAAGGGGGGCAGGGGGGATCGAACCTAAAATCCATTTTTAATTCAATTATAACCAGCTACTTATCTAACTACCTCTTACCTCTTGCCTATTGCCTTTTGCCTTTTGTCTTTTGCCTATCCTAAGCAAGAAGTTGATTTTGTTCAATGTCTTAGTATATATGATCGCTGAGTGCAGATGATCTTAGAAAGACCAATGACCGAAGATCATTGGGGGGTTTATCTGACACGAATTTATATTAAACTTAGGATTGGTTTATTGAATTATCGTCTTATTAAAACTGTGGAAGTAATGGAAATCGGGCAAAAAGTCAAGGTCTGTCGCTTAAGAGACCGCGTTAACTCGGATGTAGCGGGTAAATTGGGTAAAGTGGGTGTCATCAAAAATTTTAAGATGACCGATGGCAGCGGTGTTGGTGCTGTTGTCCAGTTCGATGATAAGACCGCTACTTGGTTTTTTGAGGATGAACTCAAACTCATCTAAATACAACGCTTAGGAATTAATTATGTCCTTAATTTTGACCTTTTTGGGCAAGGGGGGCAGCGGTCGCAGTACAATAGCGATCGCTTCGGCAAAGAAAATGGCTGGTCTGGGGTCAAAAGTTCTCTTGATCGGGCAAGATTCTGGTCCCGCTTGGGGATTACTCCTCAAGGCCTCCCCTAGCTCCTCTATTACGGAAATTGCCCCTAATCTCTCGGTTGTGCAGCTTAGTAGTACACAGTTACTAGAAAAAAGTTGGGAAGAAGTCAAGGAACTGGAAAAGCAGTATTTGCGTTCTCCCACCTTGAAAAATGTTTATGGTCAAGAGTTGGGCATTTTACCCGGAATGGATCAAGCTCTAGCTTTAAATTTCCTGCGGGAACAGGATAAAAGCGGAAATTACGATGTCATCATCTACGACGGCAGCGGAGATATCAACAG
>NZ_JASJFF010000553.1:0-5775 GCF_030065435.1 Microcystis sp. M53603_WE2 | reverse complement strand
CCAACGGGGGGTTTGGGTAGGGTTGATTCATGAATCAACCCTACGATGAATCAACCCTACGATGAATCAACCCTACGATGAATCAACCCTACGATGAATCAACCCTACGATGAATCAACCCTAGGGGTTTGGGGGGTAGAACCCCCCAAAAGCTTGGATTGAGGGAAAAAATCGAAAGTAATGCCCGACTTTAGCAGAGAGTTTCCCCTTAAAAATCCCAACTTAGTAGATTTACAAAAATGAGATGCACCCAATCTCAGAAAATACCTAAATCTCTTTTTTGGCTAGGCGGGATGGTAATAAAAAGCCACTGCCAAGATTAAATAGGTGGCTAGTAATAGGGTTCCATCTAACCAATTGGAACGACCGGTAAAGCTGATTAAATTAGTAACAATCACCGCTACAATCAAAGCCACCACATTAAAGGGATTAAAATTTAAATCCATCGGTTGCTGCCAAAATTGACCGATAAAAACTAATAAAGGTGCCACGAATAAAGCCACCAATAAACTATCCCCCATCGCCACGGAAACCGTTAAATCCATCTGATTTTTTAGGGCTAATTGAGTGACGGTAACTATTCCAGAAACATCGCTAATTAAAGGAATGAAAATCACCCCGATAAAGAGAGGAGTGAGATTAAATCCTTCCATCACCGATTCCACTACATCAACAAATAAATCCGACTCATAAGCTACAGCTACGGTGGAAGTAAGCAGCACAAGTAACCAAATCCAGACTTGAGCTTTTTCTTCCTCACTAACCTGATTGTCGGGGGTATTTTCATTACTTAATCCCACTTCGTAGAGATAGCTATGGGTTTTGAGGGAAAATAATAAAGTTAACCCGTAAACTATTAATAAAACCGTGGCGGTGACTAGGGAAAGACTGAGAATATCGGCAACTTCCACCACGTTAGAAGTATATATTACCAAAGTTGGTAAAGCGATCGCTATTACTGCTAAAGTCATGGAAGAACCATTTACCCGCGCTAAAATCGGTTTAAATTCCTGCTCTTTGTAGCGAATTCCTCCCGTGAGCATTCCCATGCCCATAAATAATAATAAGTCGCTGAGAATACTACCGGTAATACTGGCTTGTACGATGTCCACCAAGCCTTTTTTTAGGGCAATTAAGGCAATAACTAAAGTGGTAGTATTGCCGAAGATAGCATTAACTAATCCTCCCAAAGTTGGCCCGGTGACTACGGCAACTCTTTCCACGGCCGTACTTAACCAAATTGACAGGGGAATGATCGATAAAGCGGCAGTGATAAAAATAGCTTGATCTCCCCAATTAAGACGACTAGCGACCACCGATAGGGGAATAAATAATAGGAAAGCAAAGGAGACAATTTTTCTTAAATTCATGGGTTATTAATGGCGATTTCCCCCACCATTCCCGCTTCAGCATGACCCGGAATAGTACAGATTAATTTATACTTACCGGTTTTGAGAGGAACTATTACCCATTCTGCTTGTGCATTAGGTTTTAATTCTAGTTCGTGAATCGCCCCTTTAATCTCCACTTTTCCCGCTTCAACTTTCTGCGTCCAACTAGCATCAGCGAAGTCTTTTGCGGTAAAATAATGTTTAGTGGGACTGGGATTATCGAGAATTAATTTGTATTTTTGTCCGGCAATAAAGTCTAATTGACTAGGAAAGAATTTTAATTCTCCTTGCCCGGAGCCTAGACTAATTTTAACTTCTAGAGGGGCGGATCCGGCGCAGGCCGGAAAAGTCACTAACCAACAACTAATTAAAACTATTACTACTGCCACAAATTTTTGATAGATATCCTTGCCAGCGAAGTAGGGATTAGAATTCATTTTGCTCCTCCAGCTTATAATAGAGAAAATCTGGCGGCTTTTAAGTAGCTAGACACAATCAATTACACATATCTAACTACTTCTTGCCTTTTGCCTATCCTAACCAAGAAATTAATTTTGCACAACTACTTAGGATAATTTTACAACAAGTGGTGATTATTACTGGCTCTCTTCCCTTCCATTCCCTAAAAGTCCCTTGGCCATGGTTAAAACCGCGGGACTTCTAGCCACTGTCAGTTAAATCGACAAAATTAATCTAAGCTATCGGGAGAATGGGGATAAAGTTGTTCTGCTTCCGGACAATCTTCCGAGACATTAATATCAGGATTCGTCCGCGACACCGATGCCAGTTTTCTGCTCACCGCACCGATACTTTCTAAACGCACCATTTCTTCCCAAGAACTAATTTCGTCTTCTTCTTCTGTTTCGTAGCGAATGGTGACGAGATCGCTTTCTAGATCGACAATACGAGCATTATCAATCCATCTTTGCTGATCGCGCAAGAAAATGCAGACTTCCTGACCATCCATACAGAATTGATAAATCTTGCGGTGTAACATAAATTGCTCCTAAACAGCTTCTTTTGTTGAATTCAACTAACGGGAAGTGACAAAATGCCAATCTCAGCAATAGCTCAAAAATTCCCGCGGATAACACAAAAGGGAGAAAAATTCCGCTAGCAGTGGCAAGAATGGGAAAGGAAAGTCAGGTTTCCGGTTTGGGGCTACGTTCTTCAAAGACATCGATTCGATTAATAGACGGCCTCGGCGATCACTAAAAAATCGCCCTTATAGAGTCATTGTGACATAAATTTTCACTTCCTAACAGTATTCCTGGATGGAATCGGCAATAAGGTTTAGGGATGAGGTTATGCCATTTTTCTTTATTCATGGCAGGCATTCTACACCCCTCTCGCGCCCCTCCAACCCCCCACATCGGTAGGGTAGGGGGAGTTGGGGGGTGAGGGCAATTAACCATATCTGCCATTACTTTTGAAAAATGCTATCAGTACCGTCCCCTTTCCAACCCCGAAAAATAGCTATAGACGCTCTGTCATCTTGGCAAGTCATGGGCCATCGCTCGCCACTTGATTCCGTTGGCCGATAGATAGGGTTTGCTGAAAAAGTAGGGGCGAAGCATTCGGATAGAAAATCTACGGTTTCAGCGATAGGTTATGCCAAATGCTTCGCCCCGACAGGACGCGATCGCCGCTCAAGATGCCAGGTTTTTGAGCCACTAGCTGGAAAATCTTGCAGCTGCTTGGCCAAACAGTCCCCCAAACCCCTTACCTCGTCTATATTTCACATTTATTCAGCCAACCCTAAATAAAAAATGGCTGTGAGCTTATAGCTACTTCAGGGTAAGCGCATCTTAAGGATCCTTGACAAAATGAACTTTATGTGAGTTGCTTACCCACGATTCAGGCATATTTGAGGAGAATTTGCCATCTCAATTGTTAATAGCGTTTGAGATGCGCTCACCTTGTACATCGAAGGAGCTATTTATTATTTACTCAGACTGAGACTCAGGGGGTAACTTAGGTTGAAATAATTGGGAAGGAACAAAACGAAAACCGCTTTGATCTTCTTGACGAATTAATAATCCTTGTTCTTCCATCGATTTAAGTTGGGGCAAGAGAGCAACAAAGGTTATAGCATCAAGTTTAGCCAAAGTTTGATCAGAAATATTCTCACTAATGCCACCGGCTTGATGAGCAACGTATAATAAATGACGAAACTCAGGACGTAAGGAATAAGTAAAGTGTTCTTGAAGGATTTGCCAAATTGAATAAAAAGCAGTTTCATCAATAATTTCATATCCTTCTGAAGCAGCTTGCCGTAATACTTTTTCACAGATAGTATTCAGTTCTCGAGGAATTCCTTGAGCGTAACCCGTAATTAAATTGATGACTTCCTCTGTGAAAGGATAGGTATCATTTCGCTGTTCGTTTCTGGCACTATTAAGATAATTAATAGCAATGTGACGTAAATCATCCTGACTCATGGGTTCAAGGGGAATATCTTCAGAAAAGATACCAAGGGCTTTTAAGGTTGCTTCTTGAAGCTCGGTAAAGCCTCTTCCTGTCATGATAAATCCCCGATGTTTTCCCATCCGAAAGAGATCTAAACTACTTTCTAAAATTGTCTGGACAACAATGGGATCTTTTTTGTCAAAATCATCAATAGCAATAACAATACGAGAATAAATTTCTTCGGCTCTATTTAATAACCGAATGAGTAGAGGATACGGGTCAGCATTGGCGGTGGGAGTCAGTTGATTAGCAGGGGATTCTTCCTTTTTGCCAAAGGATAAAAAGCCTAATTTAACTTGTCCTTCAGTAGTGGTTTTATTACGTTGAATAGAATACCCTAAAAGCGTATTAGCAATGTCTCTTGATTCTTGATCACTATCCGCTAAACTATCGGCTACAGCTAATAATAAAGCACGATAAAATTCCGTGGAACTTTCCCCAGGAATGCTACTCAAATAAAGCACTAACATTTTTTCATTTAGTTCCGCTACTTCCTGTTGTAACTGATGAATTAAATTAAAAATCAAAGCAGTTTTACCAATACCCCAAGCTCCCCTAACTAGGATATTACGTCCTTCATAGAGGGTCGGAATAACGACATCTAAAACTTGATCGCGTCCATAAAAAATCTTTGCTAATTTTTCGGGATCATCGGGGGGAGTTGGTCGAAAAGGATTTTCTATAAGTCCCCATTTTTTGAGAGTTGATTGATAACGGCTGAGTCTTGTCATTTTAAGCAGATTGTAGAATTTTTAGTAGATGATTAATTTCCTCTAGTCGTTCCTTATCATTGTTTTCTTGATAATATGTTTGTGCTTCTTTTAAATGACTACAAGCTTGGGAAATCTTGCCAATTTGTATTTCTAGATTGCCCAGTGCAGTTGTCACAGAAGCCACATTATCTTGATCACCCAAACGACGGAATAGACGTAAAGAATCTTTAAAATAAAGTCTTGCCTGTTCGAGCCTACCAGTGCGATGATAGAGACGGGCAAGTTCCAATAAAATTGGAGCCAAACTACTAATATCCTTTTGTTTTTGATAAAGTTGCTGACAATTTTCTAAGTGTTCAATAGCTTCTGTATAATATCCGCCCTCAAATAAAGCTTTTCCTAATTGATAGGAATAGTTAAAATATAAGGTTTTGTCTTCGGTTTTTTCAATAATTTCTCCAGCTTGTTTATAAGAGTTAATTGCTTGTTGAATGTCTGCCACTTTACCAAGAAGTTTAAATCGTTCTCTGAGAGTATTGGCTAAATTATATTGTGTCTCTGCCCAATCTCTTGGAAAGGCTTGACGGGTATAAATTTGTAAGGCTTCTTGATAACAGACAATTGCATTTTCGATATTCTCGGCTTTATTGCCTCTAATTCGTTCACTATAAGCATTGCCTAAATTATTTTGAGTAGTTGCCCAGTCAAGAGGAAAGACATCAAAAGTACGAATTTTTAACGCTTCTTGATAACAGAAAATTGCGGTTTCTATATTCTCTACTATATCTCCTTGGATTCTGTTTTTGTAAGCACCACCCAGATTATTTTGTGTTACTGCCCAATCTTGAGGAAAAGCATCACGGGTCAACACTTCTAAAGACTGGTTGTAAGCAACAATAGCTAACTCTAGATTATCTGCCCTTTCCCCTCTGATGCGATGTCTATAAGCATTCCCCAGATTATTTTGTGTCCTTGCCCATTCATAAGGAAAAGCATCACGGGTATAGACTTCTAAAGACAGGTTATAAGCAACAATAGCTAACTCTAAATTTTCTGCCCTTTCCCCTCTGATGCGTTGACTATAAGCAGCACCCAGATTATTTTGTGTCCTTGCCCATTCATAAGGAAAAGCATCACGGGTATAGACTTCTAAAGACAGGTTATAAGCAACAATAGCTAACTCTAAATTTTCTGCCCTTTCT
>NZ_JASJFF010001196.1:0-1015 GCF_030065435.1 Microcystis sp. M53603_WE2 | reverse complement strand
GGGGTTTAGGTCTCTAATCAATCTCATTGTATTTTCCTGCTGCTTCGTTTTTTTATGTATTATACTTCTTAATTTTTTATTTGGGTAATTAATTTTGCATGACTACTTATTTAAGGACACAAGTAAGCTAAAACACGCGTAATTAGTCAGCGCAATAAAAAGTTTTAATTGAGAAGGGACAGAACCCTGACAGGGGCTGTATTATAGAGGGCATGGAAATTAACGACCGACTAGAACGCCGGAACTATTCCATCAAATTAGTTACCTCCAGAGAAGCAACTTGAGCCACTTGGCATACTTTTGTCTTTTTGTCAAATTTTGTGTTAAGAAAGATGTGACACCGAATCCGTTTTTAATAGTGTGATTAACTCCCAAGTTATGGATTGTTTTTCCCTGCTCCCCGCTCCCTGCTCCCCACTCCCCACTCTCCTATACCTTTTAAATAGGATTTAGTATGACTAATGGATAGGCCTGCTACGAATAAGGAAAAATGATATTGGTATTGATATTTTGAGCTTATGCTGTCCCATCTGCTTTTTACTTGCGACTTGGTGTGAGATGATCTAGAAATGTGTATTTCATGACAAGGATAAAGAAAAGTAATGGCAGAAATTCAGTTTTCCAAGGGGTTAAAAGAACCTGTTGTTCCCGATATCCGCTTAAGTCGCACTAAAACGGGGGAGAAAGGATCGGCAAAATTTTATTTTGAGCAACCGACTATCCTCGGAGATCAACAAACCGAGGAAATCACGGGGATGTATCTCATTGATGAGGAGGGGGAAATAGTCACCAGGGAAGTAAAAGGCAAATTTATCAACGGTAAACCCACGGCGATCGAAGCTACGGTTATTTTCAATTCTCCCGCAGAGTGGGATCGTTTTATGCGTTTTATGGAGCGTTACGGTAGCGAAAACGGTCTAGAATTTACTAAATCTTCCTGATTTGGCCCTTAGCTTTCGGCAATTTGTCAAAAAACCCGCATTCGGGATCGATGCGGGTAGAGGTGAAAAATCAG
>NZ_JASJFF010000432.1:0-1252 GCF_030065435.1 Microcystis sp. M53603_WE2 | reverse complement strand
GCGGGCGGCTCCCCAGAACAGTCTCAGCCTGGAAGTTGGTCACTAGCTAGACACTACCTAACAGCCACAGGCGATAGGCTGAGAGGCCAGAGATGCTGTCGTGGCTTTCATCTTACCTCTCAGCGGTTTTTGAGATGTTGCTACAAAAGCTCATTATAAAAAGGCTTATTTAAAGTATTACTGTCATTAACAAAAGGTAACTTAAGTAAATGTTCTGGCGCAAGAATCTTGTAAATATCAAGCAGGTCTAAATTTTCCAGATCTCGCAGATCAAAATGAGTAAACTTAATTTGCTCAATAACTTTAGTGATCGCTGGTTCGGCAATTTGTTGATAGAAAAAATCCGTTTTTGTACTACTCAGTCTCCCTGCTTCAAAATCGCAAAACTGGTTAACTAGAGCCTTATTAGCAAAAAACAACTCCTCAAAAATCTTCGCATCGAAAATAAACCACTCATAAATATTTGTTACGATCAAGTGTTTAATCTCAAGATTTTTATCCGTCACCCTTTCGCGGAGAAAATATAAAACTAACTGCTGAAAAGCCTTGGTATTGAGATTATCCAGTCTTGGCATTTCTGCATTTATTGTCCGAGTAGGCTTCTTCGTCTCAAAAATGACCCCCACTGGACTTTTAACATCCTGGTTATTATGAATCACCAGATCAATGCGCTCTTTTGTATTGATAAAATAGCGATCAGCATAATAGGTATTTTTCAAAAAATCTATCAGCAAATTTTTATTAAACTCTTCCGACTTTTTGCTGTCACATTGGTCCAACAAGCGCACCAAATTAGCTCGAAAAACCTGAATTGTTTCAGCATCAGGCTTGATTTTTAAGTACACCCGATTTAAGGCTTGCTTGAGTTCTCGCTTATTGACAATCATAAAAATTTACCTCTAGGGAAACTACCGACTAATTTTATTATAAGTAGGGAGGCACAATTATTTGTAGGATGGGTTAGCGGTAGGACTTAATTAGTCGTCGCCGGCAACTTGTCGAGATGCGGACTGCCGAAAAGAACCGACGGGAACGCGCTCGCGGTAAAGCTCGATATCGAAGCCCATCTTGAGTATCTCGATAACTGCCTTGAAAAACTCAATCAAGAAATTGAGGAATTGACCCAAGCTAACCAACAATGGCCCGAGAAAGTCATCGAAAATTTTGGGTCTGAAACCCCGTCGTTCTACGACGGCTTTACTGTTAAATATGAGCATCGTTTACGAAATATATGCTAAAATGTGAGGTATGG
>NZ_JASJFF010000879.1:0-2570 GCF_030065435.1 Microcystis sp. M53603_WE2 | reverse complement strand
TGTCCGAATCCCCCTTTTCCCAATTGACGGATAATTTGGTAGCGATGACTAAGGATTTTTCCGGCAGCGAGTTCCATAGACGATGGCAATCCGAGGTTTTTTACTATTCTAGGCTTTTCGGCTCTCTTTTGCGGTCGATGGACAAAATGCGGAAACTTTCCCCACTCCACTTTTTTCCCTATAGAGAGAGAAAAAATTCCCTGTTGAGGGGACTGACATGACAGACAGAAAAAAATAATCTAGAAACAGAGAAAGTTCACTGTTGTTTTTTGAGAGGATAACCGCTATGTCTATGAATCCTGTTACTAGAGCCAGTACAGCTTTACTGATTACCCTGCTCATGGGGTCGATGTCCGGTACTTTTCCCGTCCTCGCTCAAAGTAATATTAATCGGCAACGTCTCATCGCTCAACAAATCTCGATTCCGGTGGGAACAGTTATCCCTTTGAATTACGAGAAAGCCGATAAAATTTTAGTTTCTAAAAGTGATGTTATTCCTCTGACTTTAACCGTAGCCAGAGATATTCGTAACCGCAATGGGATTGTGGTGATTGCAGCGGGAAGTGAAGTCAAGGGTACTTTAGAAGCAGCCGGCCGAGGTGTGCGGTTTATTGCCGATGAAATTCGCCTTGATGGGGGCAATCGCACCATTCCCCTCAATGCTACTTCGCGATTAATTACTACCACTGAAACCCTGCGTAAAGGGGCAAAAACTCAAGATATCTTAGGGGGAACCCTCGCCGGTGCGGGGGCAGCCACAGCGATCGCTGCTCTTACGGGCGATCGCAAGATCGAAGTTCTCGATGTCTTAGCGGGGGCAGCCGTGGGAACCCTTGCAGGATGGGGCTTACCGGCGGCGGGAATTGTCGGTGGTAGTTCCGTGCAGTTATACTCTGTTAACCCCGATCGAGATTTAAATATTACCCTGCAATCGCCCCTAGTGATCAGAGATTAGTTAGGGTCTGCTGAAAAAGTTTTTCGTGGGGGCAGGGTGTGGGGTGTGGGGTGTGGGGTGTAGGGTTTTACCGATTTTGAGGTAGTCAGTTACCTAATTTTCAGGGAAAAAGTCCAGGAATTTTACCCCCGATCACTCCAATGGTAGGCACTTTTTGAGGTCAAAAAAGTCTAAAAGCCTTATCCAACAAGGTTTTTAGATTTATTCAGCCAGCCCTAGTTAACGGCAAACCTTAACCAAATCCGCCAGCAGACGGATTTGGTGTCAACTCATTGGTTTAAGCTGCCCGCGCCTTTAAATTGCTTGTTGAGACGAGACGAGACAAGAGACAAGAGACAAGACCCCCCAACCCTACCCGACATCGGGGGGGCAAGGGGTGGCAAGGGGCGGCAAGGGGGGGTCAGCTAATCTAAGGATAGGCGGTTAAGATGCGTCTTAGTTTAATCGGAGCGATCGATTTGTTAGATTTTTAATAGTCGGTCTGTGAACCGATAGACAGAAACAGTCAAAACATCAGAATTCAGAGATCAAAGTATGAAACTTCCTACAGGGTTACGGCGAACTATTACCCACGCTTTAGCAACTTTTCTGGGAATTATGCTCGGTTTTAGCAGTTTAGCGGCGGTAAATGCTCAAAATCTGCCCAGCACTGCCGCCGATCTGGCCAGAATTCCCCCGGAGATGACGGCGGAAAGTTTTGTCGCTAAGGCAGTGGCGCGCACGGGTGCGGCAGTAGTGCGAATTGACACCGAAGCGATCATTACTCGTCCCAATAGCCCCTTTTTTGATGATCCTTTTTTTCAGGAGTTTTTTGGGGAACAGTTTCGTCTTCCCACCCAGCAGCGAGTGGCTGGCCAGGGATCGGGTTTTATTATCGATGGCAGTGGTTTAATCTTAACTAATGCCCATGTGGTCGATAATGCCGATAAGGTAACGGTAACTTTAAAAGATGGTCGTAGCTTCAAAGGAGAAGTACGCGGCACTGATGAGATCACTGATTTAGCCGTGGTGAAAATTAATCCCCAAGGGGAAAATTTACCTGTAGCCGTCCTCGGCAATTCCGCATCCATACAAGTGGGGGACTGGGCGATCGCAGTAGGCAATCCCGTCGGTCTAGATAATACGGTAACTTTAGGAATTATTAGCACGATCGGGCGCTCGGCGGCTAAGGCGGGTGTTCCCGATAAACGCATTGATTTTATCCAAACCGATGCCGCTATTAACCCGGGTAATTCCGGCGGTCCTTTACTCAACGCCCAAGGGGAAGTCATCGGCATCAATACGGCCATTCGTGCTGATGCCATGGGGATCGGTTTTGCCATTCCCATCGACCGAGCTAAGCAGTTACAAGCGACCCTAGAAGCAGGTCAAAAGGTGGCCCATCCCTATATCGGTGTGCAGATGGTTAATCTAACTCCCGATTTAGCCCGGGCTAATAATCAAAACCCCAATTCTCCCATGATTGTGCCGGAAGTGTCGGGAATTTTGGTGGTGAAAGTCCTACCCAATACCCCCGCCGAAAAAGCCGGTATCCGTCGCGGGGATGTGATTGTTAAAGCTAATAATCAACCGGTTAGCGATGGCGGTCAGTTACAGGAAATGGTGGAAAAAACCG
>NZ_JASJFF010000904.1:0-1190 GCF_030065435.1 Microcystis sp. M53603_WE2 | reverse complement strand
GTAAATCAGGAAAATCGACTCGTCGGGAGTTTTTACTCATATTTTCTCTGTCAACGGCGACTTAACCTAATTTTAACGGAAGAATTAGCTAGGGTCTGCTGAAAACGTTTGTTGGTGGGGGAAGGGTGTGGGGTGTGGGGTGTGGGGTGTAGGGTTTTACCGATTTTCATCTGGTCAATTACCTAATTTTCAGGGAAAAAGTGCCTAAATTTCCCCCCCCCGATCACCCCAAGGTCTGGCACTTTTTGATGGGGAAAAAGTCTAAAATTCCTATCCAACAAGGTTTTTAGATTTATTCAGCAAACCCTAAGTAGCTGCCATCCCCAATCTCTGAGGTGGGGAAGACAGGATTAATCTTCCACCACTCCAGTCAAATCCTCCTAACGTCGGCCGCGTCTGCTGCTGCCGAAACCACTGCGACTAGGGGTACGACGGGAACCAGAGGAACCGAAACTAGGAGAACGTTTGACATTATCAGATTTACCCGAATTCTTCAGGGTACTGGAACCATAACCAGAACCACTGGGTTTGGTGGTGGTTGTGGTGCTGCGATTGGGACTAGAGGAAGTATTACTGGGATAACGACGTAAATTGCCAGTAGAACGGAGAGTTTGCCGATTTTTGACCGCCGGAGGTGGACTATTATGTTTAGTCCGGTATTGATCCACTGCCTGATTATAGGTGGAACCGTAACCACCAAAACCGGTCATTACACCCCCCGGAGTATAGAGGGGAGGAACGTAGTATTGAGGACGAAAGAGCAAACTACCCAAAGCTTGACCAGCAACAGCACCGAAAAAAGGACTCCAAAAACTCGATTCTTGCCGAATCACTACGGTTTCCTGTTGTCCGGTTTGGGGATTGTTCCGCACTTCCGTGACATTATGGACATACTCAATTTTAAAATCTTCGGTCATGTACAGGGTAGCCTGATCACCGTTGATTTCCACCGCGGTTTTTTCCCCTTTAGCGATAGCTTCATCGCTTAATCTAGCCATTTGCAGGTTAGTGGTGCGAAAGAGGGGAGAAGTCCCCCCAGGGGTGTTTAACAGCATTAAGGTATAAGTGCCATCTCCGTCATCGTAGGTAGCTTGTTGCACCTCGTAGCGACCGCTACTAACCTGATTGGATTCTTGTCTTACACTACTGTTATTAGCTGACGGTGACTGAGTTTGATTTGATGAGGAACC
>NZ_JASJFF010000128.1:0-9030 GCF_030065435.1 Microcystis sp. M53603_WE2 | reverse complement strand
CTACCATCGTCCTAGAGTTTATCTCGGAAACCGAAGGGGGTGAATATTCCATCAACCCTCACTATCCCTATGGAAAATGGTATTTTTATGAGCAAATCTTACAAGTACCTGTCTATGGAATTTTTCAGCCAAAAACAGGAGAATTAGATGTTTATCGATTAAATCAAGGAAGGTATGAACAACAACAACCTGATGAAAACAATCGTTATTGGATAGCAGAGATTAACTTATTTTTGGGAGTCTGGCAGGGAAAAAAAGCGGAAGTAACAGCCTATTGGTTGCGCTGGTGGGATAAGTCGGGCAATCTGTTATTATGGGGGAGTGAACGAGTCGCACAAACTGAATATCAACTCGAACAGGAGCGAATGTTACGGCAAAAATTAGCTGAAAAATTAAGAGAATTAGGCGTTGAACCAGAAACCTTGTAGGAGACTTGTCAAATGCTGATAAAATCATGGAAGGAATCTTGGTAATGATTCGGGGCTGAAGATGCAACCTAACCTAACAAATGACTTAAATCACATTCTTGCCCATACTAAAACCCTGTGGGAGGAATTGCGGGGACAACGGATATTTATTACCGGAGGTACAGGCTTTTTTGGCTGTTGGCTTCTGGAAAGTTTTATTTGGGCTAATGATCAGCTAGACTTAAAAGCATCGGCAGTGGTTTTAACCAGAAATCCTGATAGTTTCAGGCAAAAAGCTCCTCATTTAGCCAATCATCCCGCTATTCAATTCCATAGCGGTGATGTTAGGTCATTTCAGTTTCCTAAAGGGGAGTTTTCTTATATTATTCATGCGGCAACGGATGCAAGTTCTCTAGTACATCAAGAGGATCGTCTTTTTGTGCTAGATACTACAGTACAAGGGACTCGGCGAGTGCTAGATTTTGCTAAAAATTGTGGCACAAAAAAATTATTACTAACTAGCTCAGGAGCAATTTATGGTCAACAACCCTCAGATATAAGTCATATTCCAGAAAGTTATCAAGGGGCGCCGGATGTGAGTTCTCCTAACTCCGTTTATGGAGAGGGAAAACGACTCGCAGAACTCTTGAGTGTCTTGTATGCTCAGGAGTATAATATAGAGGTAAAAATCGCCAGGTGTTTTGCCTTTGTCGGTCCCTATTTACCTTTAGATGGATCTTTTGCCATTGGCAACTTTATCAAGGACAGTTTAGAGGGAAAAACGATTCATATTAAAGGAGATGGAACCCCCTATCGTTCCTATTTATATGCTTCGGATTTGATGATTTGGTTATGGACTATATTATTTAAGGGTGAGTCTTGTCGTCCTTATAATGTGGGTTCAAATGTGGAAATCAACATCAAAGATACCGCCTTAGCAGTGGCGGAAATTGCTGGACACCCTAATTCTATCACTGTTGCTCAAGAACCAGTTGTAGGTCAACGGATTGCCAGATATGTACCCGCTACTGACAGAGCATTAAAAGAATTAGGACTCAAGGCAACCGTTGATTTATCTACAGGGATTAAAAAAACCCTTGCATGGTATCAACAAAGACTAACACAAACTGATAATCATTGAGGAGTTTAACTCATGAAATTTGCGGCGAATCAACTCCGTCAAACTGTTCTGAGGATGGCCTTTGCTGGTTCGACCGTGCATATTGGCTGTGCCTTTTCTATTATCGAGATTCTCGCAGTTCTCTATCGTTCTTACCTAAATCTAGGGAATGGTCAACCGGAGTCCCCCGGCAGAGATTATTTAATTCTCAGTAAAGGTCATGGAGTAATGGCTCAATATGCTTGTATGTATGAGTTAGGCTGGCTAACGGATAAGGATATTGATAATTACTTTGGGGATGGTACAATTCTTAAAGGGTTATCTGATGCTCATGTGCCTGGTTTAGAAGTAAGTTCAGGGTCTTTAGGGCATGGTTTATCTGTGGGTGTTGGCATAGCGTTAGCTAGTAAAATTAAAGGAACCGGACAGCGTTGTTTTGCCCTTGTGGGGGATGGAGAAATTAATGAGGGGTCGATTTGGGAAGCCCTACTTTTTGCCTCTCATTTTCAACTATCTAACTTGTTAGTCATTGTAGATGCTAATGGTTATCAAGCGATGGGTACTACTCAAGAAGTGATGAATTTAGGTCAAATTGCTGATAAGTTCCAGGCTTTTGGTTTTGACTGTCGAGAAGTAGATGGTCATGATGAAAAGGCATTATATCAGGTCTTTCAAGAATTATTAGAACTGTCTTCTTCTTGTCCTAAAGCTGTTATCGCTCACACGGTTAAAGGGAAAGGTGTTTCTTTCATGGAAGATAATAATGTTTGGCATTATAGCCGCTTAAATCGAGAAATTTATGCCCAAGCTAAAGCCGAATTAGAACCTCAAGTTTACAAGGATAAATTAAGTTTATGAGAAACGCTTTTTCAGATGCTTTAGTCAAATTTGCTTTAGGGGATGAGCGAGTTCTATTATTAACTGGGGATCATGGTTATGCTTTATTCGATGATTTTCGTCAGGCTTGTCCTAAACAATATATCAATGCGGGGGTAGCAGAACAAAATATGGTAGGGGTGGCGGCAGGACTCGCTAAATCGGGGTTTTTTCCAGTAGTTTATGGTTTAAGTTCTTTTCTGCCGATAAGAGTTCTAGAACAAATTAAGTTAGATGTTTGTTATGAACAATTAAAGGTTTTGTTGATTGGAGATGGTGCTGGAGTGGTCTATAGTAGTCTGGGTTCTAGTCATCAGTCTACCGAAGATATTGCCGCTTTAAGGGCTTTACCTAATATCTCGATTCTCTCCCCGGCAGATGCCTCCGAAATGACTCAATGCCTGAATTGGACTTTTAACAGTGATAGACCAGTTTATTTACGCATGGGTAAGGCAGATTTAGGGGTAATTCATGAGACTTTACCTAACCTTGAGCCGGGTAAACTTTACCCCGTTAAACCAGGCACCGGCAACCTTGGATTTTTGGCGACAGGTTCGATGGTTAAAACGGCTCTAGAAGTAGCCCAAGAATGGGATAATAGTGGGGTGTGGAGTGTTCCTTTTATTAAGCCTCTTGATGTCCAACAAGTGAGAGAAATTTGTCAGCAATATCAAGCTATTGTGGTGATGGAAGAACATTCTATCTATGGGGGGTTGGGTTCTGCTATTTCTGAAATTGCCAGCACCTATCATCCCAGTTGGATTTGTCGCATTGGTATTGAAGATCGATTTTCTCAATTTTGCGGAACTTATCAATATTTGATGCAAGAACATCGGCTAGATGTTGCCTCAGTTAAGGAAAAAGTTAGAAATTTTATGTCACGATTGTAGAAAAATGTATCTAATCAAAAAAAGTAAATTTGTTAGATTTTTGTTAGTGGGGGTAGTTAATACCTTATTTGGTTATTCCGTCTTTGCCTTGCTGTTTCGTCTAGGATTAGATTATCGCTATTCCTTACTTATTGCTACTATTTGCGGGGTATTATTCAACTTTAAAACTATCGGAGCTATCGTTTTTAAAGACCAAAATAATCGACTACTAACTCGCTTTATTGGTGTTTATTTAGTGATTTACTTATTAAATGCTGAATCCTTACGAATTGTTAAGATGCTAGGAATTAATATCTTAGTGGCACAAGCTATCTTAGTATTGCCTCTAGCAATTGTTTCCTATTTTTTAAATAAAACCTTTGTTTTTAGAGGAAGTAGATGATGAAAAAAATTACGATTATGACCCCTTGTTATAATGAAGAAGGAAATATTGAAGACCTTTACCTGCGAGTTAAAGAAGTCTTTAATCAGTTACCTAACTATGAGTATGAACATCTTTTTATCGATAACGCTTCCCAAGATAAAACTGTAGATGAATTAAAAAAAATTGCTCAAAAAGACCCCGGGATAAAAGTCATCGTTAATGCTAGAAATTTCGGTCCCGTTCGTTCTGGTTACTATGGTATTCTTCAGTGTTACGGAGATGCGGTTATTTTTATGGTAGCAGATCTGCAAGATCCTCCCGCATTAATCCTAGAATTTGTCAAGAAGTGGGAGGAAGGCTATAAAGTTGTTAAAGCGGTTAAAACTCCGATGAAAGAAGGAGCTTTTTTCTATTCTGCTAGACAAATTTTTTATTATTTAATGGACAATCTTTCAGATATAAAAGTTACTAGAAACTTTACAGGTTTCGGTTTATACGATCAGAAAGTCATTAATGTTCTACGAGAGATTAACGATCCCTATCCCTATTTTAGGGGACTCATTGAAGAGTTGGGTTTTGAAAGTTTCTCTTTTGAGTATCAACAACAACGGCGAAAACGGGGTATTAGTAGTTACAACTTCTATCGATACTATAGCGAAGCGATGCTGGGTATTACCAGTCACTCCCAAGTTCCCCTCAGACTGGCCACCATGTTAGGCTTTGCTTTGTCCCTCTTGAGTCTGCTAGTGGCGTTAGGTTATTTAATCGCCAAATTGTTGTTCTGGGATTATTTTCCTTTAGGAACCGCACCCGTTACTGTCGGACTATTTTTAATCGCTTCTGTGCAACTATTTTTTATCGGCATTATTGGGGAATACATTGGCTTAATGCACATGAGAATTTTAAAAAGGCCTTTAGTTGTCGAACGAGAACGGATTAACTTTGAGTGAAGACTGTATTTGTTATACTAACTTAATCTTGGAGGACAAATGGTAATGGTTAGGCGTTGGGTTTCATGCTTCAACCCAACCTATGTTCATCTTATATTTAATTCCACCTACCTACTTAAATACAATAGAAAACCTATCTGGATTAGCTAATCTATATATAGCGTTTTTCAGTCTAATGAGGTATAGTAAATCCATCGATAGATAATAGATAGGCGTTTCAGCGTTTCAATCGGGACTCACCGCTATAGTAAAATGTAGATTCTGTGTACCCCCCCACTTTTCTATATCGATTTAGCCTGATTGACGATTCGATCGTAAAATAGCAACAAATCAAGAGAGTACAGGTCAAATATGCCGAAATTTGTTATCTGGGGTAGTTATTGTGAAAACGTGCTGGAAAAACGCGCACCCTATCGTCAAGCGCATCTAGAGGGATTAAATCAACAGAAAGAACGGGGAATTCTCATTACTATCGGACCAACGGCAGATTTAAGCCAAGTTTTCGGAATTTATCAGGCAGCCAGCGAGTCGGAAGTGCGAGAATTAATCGAAGCGGACCCCTACTGGCAAAATGGTATCTGGACAGAGTACCAAGTCAAAGAATGGATTCAAGCTATCTAAGGGGGCTATCAGCTATATTTTTCTATAAGGGTGTTGTCATAAAATTCTCAAACTACGCAACTAATCAAACTCATCTCCGGTCAAGTCTGAAGATATTTTCAAGGATAAACCGGAGTTATCCCTTATAGATTAAAGCTGACAGCTGATAGCTTGCCTAATTTTTGCTTATCGCCATGGTTTACATCAAAAAGGTCGAACTCTCACACTTCAAATCCTTCGGGGGAACGACTCCCATCCCCTTTTTACCAGGGTTTACGGTGGTTTCCGGTCCAAATGGTTCGGGAAAGTCGAATATTCTCGACGCATTGCTATTTTGCTTGGGATTAGCTACTTCCAAGGGAATGCGGGCCGAAAGATTACCGGATTTAGTCAATCACAGCTATAACAGTCAACGTCATAGCACCGAAGCGAGTGTTTCGGTGACTTTTGATGTTAGCGATATTCCCGACGCAACCGATAGGGATTGGACGGTTTCTAGGCGCTTAAAAGTGGCTAAGGGTGGCAGCTATACTTCTACCTACTATATCAATGGGGAAACCTGTACGGTTAGCGAACTTCACGACCAATTAAACCGTTTACGCATCTATCCCGAAGGGTATAACGTGGTGTTACAGGGGGACGTAACCCGAATTATCAGCATGAATGCTAAGGAAAGACGGGAAATTATCGACGAATTGGCAGGAGTAGCCGAATTTGACCGCAAAATTGAGAAAACTAAGGAGAATATCGATTCGGTTAAAGAAAGAGAAGAACGCTGCCAAATTATTGCCACAGAATTGCAAAAATCTCTCGAGAAATTAGCACTCGATCGCATTAAAGCCGAAAAATACCAAAAACTCAAGGCCCAAGTCCAAGAAAAACAACAATGGGAAATTGTCCTCCATTGGCAAAATCTCCAGCAGCGCTGCCAGCAAGTAAAAGAACAAATTCAAGCTGGGGAAAAGGAAAAACAGGTTTTAACCGAGACTATCGCCAATTTATCCGAACAAATCGCCCAAAATAGTCAAGAATTAGAGAAACTCAATCAACAGGTCAAAGCTTTCGGGGAAGATGAACACCTGTCCCTGACTTCCCGATTAGCGAGTCAACAGGCCAAACGACAACAACAGCAACAACGGCAAAAAGAGTTAGAAAACCTCGAAAAAGAATCTCAGACACAGAAAACCAGACTTTTAGAGGAAATTAATCGCTACAATCTCGAATTAAATCAGATTACTGCCCAAAAAAGCCGTTTAGAAACTGAAATTTTACCCAGTCTTTTACTGGCAACCCAAACCGCAAGGGAAACCCTAGAAAACCATCGTCTGCAAGCAAGTAGTCTCGCGGAAGCGTCAGAAGCTTGGGTAAAAGAACAAAGTGACCTTTCCCGCAATATTACCCGTCTTCAGGAACAATTAAACCCCTACCGTAGCCAACGGGCCCAATTGACCGAAAGATGCGATCGATTGCAAACTAATATAGTAGAAGCTGGTCAACGTCTGCAAGAATTAGAGCAAGTTATTAGCACAAAAACGGAAGAAAGTCAAGAAATATTACAAAAAATTAATCAATCGGATCCCGATATCCAAAATTTAGCCCAAAAACTCACCATTGCCGAACAAAATCGCGTCATCAGTCAGGACACCCAAAAACGTCTGCTCAAGGAACAACGGGACAAACAGAGGGAATTAGATAAACTGGAAGCGACCAAGCAAGCGCAACAGGAGGCCCAGGGAACCTATGCTACTCAAATATTATTACAGTCAGATTTGCCCGGAATCTGCGGATTAGTGGCACAATTGGGGGAAGTAGAGGAACGTTATCAAATTGCTCTTGAAATCGCCGCCGGAGGTCGTTTAGGTCATGTAGTCGTCCAAGATGATAGCGTTGCGGCTGCCGGAATTGCCTTGCTAAAACAGCGTCGCATCGGTCGCGCCACTTTTTTACCCCTGAATAAAATTCGTCCTCCCCGTCCCCAGGATATTTCCTCTCTGCGTCATGCGCGGGGTTATCTGGATTTAGCGGTGAATTTAGTTAAGTTTCAATCCCAGTATCGGGAGGTTTTTAACTATATTTTTGGCAGTACCGTGGTTTTCGAGGATATAGATTCTGCCCGTTATTATATCAATCAATATCGCATCGTTACTTTGGATGGCGAGTTATTAGAGATGACTGGCGCTATGACCGGAGGCAGCCAACCGACGCGATCGGGGCTGCGTTTTGGTAAAATTTCTCCGAAGGAGTCTAGTGAAGCGGAATCTCTACGGGAAAGATTAGCAGAAATCGATCGCATTCTTACCCGCAACGAAGAAAAAATTACCCAAGTTAATCATCTTATCAGTCAGTTAACCCAACAGTTAACCGAAACCCGTCAAAGTCATCGGGAAAATCAATTATCTCTACAACAATTAAGCAAGGATTTACAACGTTTAACCACAGAAAAAGAGGATTTAACCCGTCAATTATCGGGACAGCAAGAGGAAATTAGTATTTCTAGTCAACGGTTAGAGGTATTAACTAGAGAAATTCCTCAGTTAGAGTTATCCTTACAGCAAGAACAGGAGAAATTAACTGCTTTAGAGGCCAATCATACCCATAGCAAATGGCAACAGGTGCAGGGAATAATTCGCGCTCAAGAATTAGAGTTACAAACCCAAGAAAATCACCTCGCTACAGTCCGCGAACAGTTAAAAGACCTACAAAATCAACAAATCAGACTAGAGGAAAAAAGTCAAGAGTCTGGGGATAGAATTATTGAGATTGACAGGATAATTACCGATGCAGTTAATCAGAGAAATATCGGTAATCTGGAGATAGAAAAACTTGATCGCCATATTTTAGAAATCAATCAAGCTTTACAGCAATTATCGCAACAACTAGGGGAAACCAAGCAAAAAAGAGATCAATTAGAGACAGTTTTGCGACAACAACAAAACCGGCAACAACAGGCTATCTGGCAATCGGAAAAGTTAGTCAACAATCAAGAGGAAAGACAAGCATTACTAACCACTTTACAGACAGAAATTAGTCAACTAGAAAGCGACTTACCCAATCCCTTGCCCGAAATTCCTGAAAGCGATCGAGATTTCGAGAAAATTCAAAGCGATATTCGGCAGTTACAAAAGAAATTAGCAGCTTTAGAACCTGTCAATATGTTAGCTTTAGAAGAACACCAAAAAACTAAAGAGAGATTAGATGAACTATCAGAAAAACTGCAAACTCTAGAAGGTGAAAGAACCGAACTACTTTTACGGATAGAAAACTTTACCACCCTCAGATTTAATGCTTTTCAGGAAGCATTTACTGCTGTTAACGAAAACTTTAAGAATATATTTGCCACCCTGTCCGATGGTGATGGTTACTTACAACTAGAAGACGAAAATGACCCCTTTAATGGTGGCTTAAATCTGGTGGCACATCCCAAAGGAAAACCAGTACAGCGATTAAGTTCCATGTCTGGGGGTGAAAAATCTTTAACCGCTTTAAGCTTTATTTTTTCCCTACAAAGATATCGTCCTTCTCCCTTTTATGCGTTTGATGAAGTGGATATGTTTTTAGATGGGGCCAATGTGGAGAAATTGGCCAAAATGATTCAAAAACAAGCACAACAAGCGCAATTTATTGTCGTTAGTTTGCGTCGGCCGATGATTGAAGCTTCCGAAAGAACCATCGGTGTCACCCAAGCGCGGGGAACCCATACACAGGTACTAGGAATTAAAGTTTAACCTAAGATGCAAGTGGGAAGTGGGAAGTGGGGTGTGGGGTGTGGGGTGTAGGGTGTGGGGTGTAGGGTGTGGGGTGTGGGGTGTGGGGTGTGGGGTGT
>NZ_JASJFF010001150.1:0-2426 GCF_030065435.1 Microcystis sp. M53603_WE2 | reverse complement strand
CCACATAGGCGCGGAAAAAGCCGGGGAAGTCGATTCTTTTGCCAGAGGAGCGAAATCCGGCATTTTCTACCTGAATATTGACGGCGATCTGGGTAATGCGGGCATCGGCCATCTGTGAGGCGACGGTACGTTTCCAGATTAAATCATAGAGGGCGAATTCTAGTCCGCTCAGGCCGGTTTCCCGGGGCAGGCGAAAGCTACTACCGGCGGGCCGGATGGCTTCGTGTGCTTCCTGTGCGCCTTTGCTTTTGGTGGTGTACTGCCGGGGTTGGGGACTGAGGTAATTTTTTCCGTACATTTGTTCTACACAATTGCGGGCGGCGGTGATAGCCTGATCGGAAAGATGGACGGAATCGGTCCGCATATAGGTGATGTAGCCCTGTTCGTAGAGATTTTGGGCGATTCGCATGGTGTCGCGGGCGGATATGCCCAGTTTCCGGTTAGCCTCTTGCTGTAGGGTGGAGGTGGTGAAGGGGGGGGAAGGTTTGCGAGTGGTGGGTTTTTCTTCGGTGTGGCTAACGCGCCAGATTTTGTCTTCGATGCGTTCTTTTAAGGCGGCGGCGGTGGCTTGATCCAAAAGTGTCACCTGGCGACCGGGGAGCAGTCTGCCGGTTTCGGCATCGAAATCGCTCCCATTTGCCACTTTTTGACCGTTTAAGGTGACTAATTTCGACTCGAATTGATTTTTGTCTTTTTCGAGGGTGGCTTTCAGATCCCAATAATTGGCGGTTTTAAAGGCTCGTCGTTCTCGTTCGCGCTGCACGAGCAGACGTACCGCCACGGATTGCACCCGGCCGGCGGATAACCCTTTGGAGATTTTTTTCCAGAGTAGGGGGGAGAGGGTATAACCGTAGAGGCGATCGAGTATGCGGCGGGTTTCTTGGGCGTGAACTAAATTTTCGTCGATGGAGCGACAATTTTTGAGGGCGGCTTGGATTGCTTCTTTGGTGATTTCGTGAAATACCATCCTTTTGGTGGGTATTTTCGGGTTGAGTACCTGCAAGAGATGCCAACTGATGCTTTCGCCTTCCCGATCTTCGTCGGTGGCGAGGATCAGTTCGCTGGCCCCTTTGAGGGCTTCTTTTAATTCTTTGACGACTTTACTTTTGGTTTTGGGGACGACGTAGAGGGGGTCGAAATCGTTCTCCACATCCACGCCTAAATTGGCCCAGGATTTGTCTTTGTGGGCGGGGGGAATTTCTTCGGCGGAGGCGGGCAGATCGCGGATGTGGCCCATGGAGGCTTGGACTCGATAGCCGCTAGGCAGATAATTGCTGATCGTCCGAGCTTTGGTGGGGGATTCGACAATAACCAGGGTTGACATAGGAATTGATCACGAGGGCATGGCCACAGCGACTGTTTTAGTTAGACTGACCATCTTTGTTTGATGATGGGCAAAAGTTACTATTTATCTTGACCGGCTTGATTCGGGTCAAAATCCACTTACTACGATAATAGAGATTAAAGCTGGTCTTTTGTCACTAACTTCTTAACAAAACTTAATATTTTTCTGGAGCAGGGAGATGGGAGCAGGGAGATGGGAGCAGGGAGAAGGGAGAAAAAAGCTGACTCGGAGAATACTGACTCCTAACCCAATGTTCGCCAAAGATAAGCAAAAATTATTTATTGACTCCAAAAACTTGAGAATATTTAAATTAACATTCCGCAATATTTACAAATTCTTAAAAATTAATTGAGAAAGATTTTTATTTAACAACGATGTTATGATGGTTACAGCGATTTTACTGAATTTCATAATGGGCTATTCTGTGCTTTTTTAGGCAGCAATGGTTGAAACCCTTGCCACACCTAGAAGGTTATCCTAATTAAGACGGGTAAATTAGTCAATTTCACCCACAACGATGATCTTTTTTTTGTGTAGTTTTATTGCAAAAAAAAAGTTTTTTTGACAAAAAGCACAAAGTATGATATGAAACCAACGTATTTCTGGCTGCCAGTAGTTATTGCAGAGTGGGAGTTGTGGAGAAGGGATAAGGGAGTGCTGGAGTTAACAAAACGAAAACTTCGCACCTCATCATTAAGATAACTGCTATATAGCGGTTCTCACATCTGTGTGGCATACTTAAACCTTTGCCGATTAAGCTTTTCAACATAGATAATGTACCTCTTGCGAACAGGAAACGCTATAAATAGACTTTTAATAACCACAGAAAGAAAGGAATAGTCAGAAAACTAGCAAGGGTAGTGACCACAACTGTGCGGGCCATCAAAGCGGCCGAACCACCGAATTCTGTGACTAAAATGACAGTATTAACGGCGGTGGGCATGGCACTCTGTAGGATGAGAATTTTTAGATCCATACCAGTTAATCCTAAACTATTGCCGATCGCAAATGCCAAAAGAGGAGCGACTAAAAGACGCAAACCGGCCCCTAATAATTCTAATTTACCGATCGCTAATTTTTG
>NZ_JASJFF010000900.1:0-4726 GCF_030065435.1 Microcystis sp. M53603_WE2 | reverse complement strand
TATTGCCAGTTTACCCGAATGGGGAAAATACGCTCGCACTCACGGCAGCACCCATCAAGAAGCCATTGATAATGCCCAAGAAGTTTTAGGCTCTTCGGTTTGTGTTATGCAATGGACGAGGGTTATAAGGGATGGAAGCCTAATATAGAAAGGCATTTAGCGATTTTTGTCAATTGTTTTTTATCTAGAGCGAACTAATCAATTAAGTCTCTTGCCAGATAAGGATTTAGTCGATTTATGCCCGCCTATCGAACCATAACAAGTAACGAAGAGCCAAGTTTTAGAAGATTTGGTAGATATATATACCCAAGAAAATAAACCTTTGCCCTCGCCAAAACTATTACAATTAGCTGAGAAAATTACTAATGACTAACCTCCCAACTATTCTAGGACTAAAAGTAGGTTTTTCTCCTGGAGAAAATGATTTCAACAAAAACTTAACACAAATTCACTTAAAAACTATTGACTCGGCAGAAAAGAGGTAGTACGGTTGGAATCGACAAAAATTAGGTCGGACTTACCCCATGAAAACTAAAAAACTGACACCCCGCAACGCTGCTCCTGTCCAACGGGAAAATACCGCTACCGTCTCTCGTGATGGCAATGCGATCGCCCCCATTTCTGGGGTAACAATCCACATGGGATTCCTTTTGCGGGAGACGACGCAGAGTAATCCCCCTGATTCTAGCACGAACCTCAAAAAATGTCAAAAGACTTTTTCTCCTTGCCAGGGCGCACGGTTTGCCTCAAGGAATTGACCTACAACCCTAGTTAATTCCTGGCTTTCGGATACCTGGAACCCGGGGAGAAGCTTCTTGAGCAGGGGAGAGAGGGAGCGGGGGAGTACAGGTTTTTGCTCTTCTGCTGTCTCCCTTTTCCTTGGTTGAGGAGTGCTAAAAGATTTAGATTCAGGGAGATGAACCCCTGCCAATAGCTTACTCCCCCAGGGTTATCGGGTAGCGGTGTTCTTCTCCTTGGGTTTGTATTTCTGGCAAAAGCCTTTGTACTTTCTGGCACATTCTTCTAAGCTGTCACCAAGTTTAAGAAAAGCAGGATGCCATTGAGTTAAGCCGTCATCGGTTAAACGTTCATAACTGCCGTAGTTACTGAAATCATAGAAGAAGCCAGAACGCATTTTTGCTGCTTTCGGGTTGCCGTGAATGTAACGTAAGGTATTTAACGCCCTTTCTCTATCTGAAGGAGGGAAACCATCGCCAAAATACCGCTTTTCCCAAAAGTGTCCTGTGCGATCCCCCCTAGCCCCCCTTGATAAGGGGGGAAGCCGAAGGCGGGGGGATCACATCGCCGTGTACCAGTTGAGGAAGTGCATGATTTTGGGTAAATCTTCAGGTTGGGCAGGTTCAATGAGATAATGGACATGATTAGACATGATACAGAGAGCATAAAGCCTAAACTGGTGTTTGTCTAAAGCCTTCTTGATGGCATAAAGAAATACCTCCCGGCATTCCCGCTTGGATAATTTGAATTCTCGGTTATTGCAGCGTGTGGTGACGTGGTAGGAATAACCAGCTTGTAAATTTCGAGGTTTTCTTGGCATATTCTTAAGCGAAATTTGAAATTTATGATAGTTGCTGACATTCAAAAAAGCTCCCTCAAAGAGCAAAGGCTACAATTTATTCGTAACCATCAACAAGCTTTCGATGTTGAGCCGATTTATCCTTTGCGGCTGTTTGAAGATTTCGTGATGGGGGTTGAGGGCGATTGTACTATTGAAGCCTCTTGTAAGATAGAATTGGATAAACTGATTGCCTCAAGGTTTTTGCTCTTTTTTAAAGATAAAGCTCAAGAGTGGCAAAAATATCTAGCTCAATCTCTAGCTTTTTTTCAGCAAGTGGAGAACCGTGTGGGTGTTCAATTAGATTATTCTTTATTACAGGGATTTTTAGGAGATAATTTTGACTTTAGCAAGCTAGAAGTCCTAACTGCTGGTATTGACTTAAGAACCAATCTTGCCGATTCTAGTCTAAAAATGCACATCAGAATTGGGGATTATCCCGAAAAACTAGCAACCGCTTTTGTTTTAAGTGACGGTGTTGCTGATAGTAATTATCTCAGTGGGTTTGTTCACCTAATTGGGTTTGATTTTTATTTCAATGGTAAGAGTGCAATCGAAATTTATGCCGAGATTAGAGAAGATGATTTTTTCAAACCAGAAACCATCAATCAAGTGTGGCAACATTTTCCTAAATCAGCCTTAAAACCTCTCCAAGCATCAGATCTATTTTTTACAGGTTTATCAAAAGCAAATAATAACCCAGTGCTTTACTACTCTCTCAAAAATCGTCAGAATTTAATCAATTACTTTAAGCTTAATGATACCGCCCAAAGAGTTCACAGCTTTTGTCAACATCAAGATATTTTACCGAATATGTGGGTAGGCACAGCCCAACAAGAATTAGAAAAAACGAGAATCGAAAACGTTAGGCTTTACTATTATAAGTATTTTGGAATGGAGTAAATTTTATGTTAACCACGAAACTTCTCTGATGTCAAGACAGTCAAAACGATAAAACAGCTAATGGAGACCATCAATGATGCAAAGAATTCACGACTTAAAACAACTCTATGAGATTGATGACTCTCAATGGCTAGGAGAAACCGTTAGCCTACTCAGAAATCATCAATTTTCACAACTAGACTTAGAACATTTAATCGAGGAATTAGAGGATTTGGGCAAAGAAAAGAAAAATGCGGTAGCCAGTCTTTTAGAACAGGTTATCCGCCATTTATTATTACTGCAATACTGGACAAAGGAAGCAGAATATAATACAATTCATTGGCAGGAAGAAATTTATAACTTCCGTACTCAATTAGGGCGAAAAATGACAGCCAATCTCCACAATTATTTAGAGGAAGAATTAAACTCGATCTACCAAGATGCGTTAGGTTTTGTCAAAATCAAAACAGTGAATACTGTGATTTTTCCCTCTCAATGTCCTTACTCACTAGAACAATTACTAGATCGCTCTTGGTTGCCATAAAAATCAATTAAACAACAAAAAGAGATGAGAAATTATGTTAACCACAAAACCCCGCTTTCAAACCTTCGCTGAATATCTACATTATGAGGATAATTCAGAGGAACACTATGAATTATTTAACGGAGAATTGGTAGAAATGCCGCCAGAATCAGGACTTAACTTTGAAATCGCTAACTTTCTTTTTCTCAAATTTGCCTCCCTTGTTGGACATCGGAGAGTCAGAGGACATGGTTTAGAATTAGAAGTGAGAGGCGAACCGAAAAACCGTTACCCTGACTTAACCATTATTCGAGAAGAACATATTCAATTACTCTCCCAGAGAAATACGATTCTTCTTACCATGGCACCCCCCTTATTAGTCATTGAAGTCGTTAGCCCCGGAGAAATCCAAAGAGAGAGAGATTACATCGCTAAAAGAAGCCAATATCAAGATTGTGGGATTCCCGAATACTGGATAGTTGATCCTCAAACTCAAACCATTTTAGTCTTAGAATTAAGAGAAAATACTTATACAGAAATTGGTAATTTTAGCAATGATGACTTAGTAAAATCCTCTATATTTAATCAACTCAATTTAAAAGTTTCTCAAGTATTTAATTAGGCAAATTAACCCCCATGATTACCGTCGAACCCATTACCTTAGCCAAGTCTCCTCAAACAATTCCACGCCTAGAAAATGGAGACAAGCTTACTCGTCGTGAATTTGAGCGTAGATATAATGCTATGCCAAATCTGAAAAAGGCAGAACTGATTGAAGGAATTGTTTATATTATGGCTTCTCCTCTCAGAATTAAGAACCATGGTGAACCCCATGCTGATATTATAGGTTGGCTAAGTGTCTATAAAGCCTTTACTCCCAATCTGCAATTAGGCGATAATTGTACGGTACGTCTTGATGCGGACAATGAACCTCAACCCGATGCACTATTAAGAATTAAAAATGGTGGACAATCAACGATTAGTGAGGATGGTTATGTCGAAGGTGCGCCAGAGTTAATCGTCGAAATTGCTGCGAGTACCGTCTCCCTTGACTTACATCAAAAACTCAATGTTTATCGCCGTAACCAAGTGCAAGAATATCTAGTCTGGCGAGTCGAAGATGGAGAATTTGATTGGTTTAGATTAACCAATGAAGAATATATTAAACTTGAACCGAACTCAGAAGGGATAATTTGTTCTCAGATATTCCCTGGACTATGGTTAGATAAAGATGCTTTATTAGCCGGTGATTTAGCCAAGGTTTTAGAGGTTTTGCAATTAGGAATAGCAAGGATCAAAAATGAATCTAGTTAGAGTAATCTAAATTTAACAAAAACTTCACACAAATTCACCCAAAAACTATTGACTCGGCATCAAAGAGTTAGTATAATTGAACTCAATAATAATTAGGTCGGACTTACCATGATGAAAACCAAAACACTAACACCCCGCAATGCTGCTCCTATCCAACGGGAAAATACCGCCCTCAAGTCATGTCAAAACTCTTTTGCTATGATTAGATAGATGAAATTTGAATGGGATGAGCGCAAAAATCAAAGCAACTTTATTAAACATGGATTTGACTTCGCAGACGCTTATCGTATCGGCTCTTCGTTACTCTTTATGCTAAATCAACATACAAGATGCCAAGACAACATACTTCTAACCCAAAAATTCCGAAAGTTTCTCAAGCCATAGGCTCTCCGTTTTATTAGTTTAAGTTTATTGTTGATTCCCTCGACCAT
>NZ_JASJFF010000960.1:0-1359 GCF_030065435.1 Microcystis sp. M53603_WE2 | reverse complement strand
CCCAACTGGATGAGGTGGACTGCCAGTACATTTATCTGCTTAATGGGCAAAAAGAGCTCCGCCCCAGTAGTGGCGAATTTCAACCCGGCGAATTTACTAAATTATTTGCCGAAATGTTCGACACTGTTGACCTCATTTTCCGCAATGGGGTAGATTGGAAAGCTTTCATCGCCGCCTTAAAAGAAGTACAAGTGCAGAATGAAGATACGCCGCTTCAGATACAGAGCATTGCCAATAAAGGAGATGGCGTGATAGTGGTAAAAGTCCATGTACCGCCCGATACTGATAAAGAGAAAATTCACCAAGAATTTAACCAAAATTATCAACTACAACTCGCAGCCATCGAAGCCCAATATAAGGCACAACTCACCGCCAAAGAGACAGAAATTGCCATCTATCGCCAACAAAGTGTTGATATGATGGAAATTACCAAAACCCTCGCCAACCGTCCCATCCATGTAGAGGCAAAAGCCATGAGCCACAGTAACGACAGTTCTCCAAATATCACCATCCGCGATATTAATAATTCCGCCGTCAATTTCGGCGAAATCATCGGCGATGTAACCAATACCATTAACCAAATTGCAGCCGATGCTTCCCCAGAAAATGCCCAACTTAAAGCCTTACTGCAAGAACTAACCCAGGCGATTGAAATTGACAGCCATTTAGATGAAGAAGAAAAAGCCGAAGCCGCCAATCAAGTGAAAAAGATTGCCCAAGCTAGTCAAAATCCTGATGATGCCGGACTGCAAAAGAAAGCCCAACGAGCGGTTAATTTTCTCGAAACAATTGCTAAAGCTTTGGAACCTGCCAGCAAACTTGCCCAAGCCTGTCAAACAGCCTTACCGATAATTTTGAAAACATTAGGCTTCTGATAGGTTTGTAGTTGCGCTTTAGCGCAGTTCTAGTTAGGGCTATAGCATCATCGTAACTGTTTTACCGTCTCTTTTAGCCATTGATTATAATCAGTTTCGTAGGCAGTTGACGACATAAGGCCTCTTGTAAAAATCAAAAATTGTTGTTGGGTTTAGGCTTCAGTAGCCAGTAGCCAGTAGTCAGTAGTCAGTAGAATTAAGAATGAGCATTAATCAATTAAATGCTCTATTTAGGGATGTTATGCAGTTTTATGTCTATTTTTCTCATTTTTGCACTCTCAAAAATTAATTATGCAAGAACTCTATAGCCTTCTAATAATTATAGGGCTTGTTGCTGTGACTAATGGCTCTTCGGTAATTGTTATGCAATGGACGGGGGTTATAAGGGATGGAACCCTTATATAGAAAAGCATTTAGCGATTTTTGTCAATTGTTTTTGCTCTAGAGCGAACTAATCAATTAAGTCTCTTGCCAGATAAGGATT
>NZ_JASJFF010001177.1:0-4909 GCF_030065435.1 Microcystis sp. M53603_WE2 | reverse complement strand
AGTTTATGACCTGGGTTAACCAGGTGGGAACTTATATTCCGCGTTTCTGTTTCCGAGTACAAGCTCGGTTTACTACCACACGAATTGGTTATTTGCTCCCTTATCACAATCAAGCATAGATCAAAAAACTTGAAAGGCAGTCACCAACGTAGAAGCCCGATTTGTTTTCATCATAGCATTTTTTTTTCTCAGAGGCAAGAGGGGAGATTCAGTGATCAGTGATCAGTTATCAGATTTGAGTTTTCAGGTTACTTTTTACCGATCACAGCCAAAAAGCCTGCCAAAACCCAGCAATTCCCAGTAGATCCGTATGGGGGAAGTTCAGCTAAAAGAAGTTTGAAACGCTTGCTTGGCAATGCTTTGAAAATTTCATGGCTATTTCGGCAACCCGAATGTCCTGCTAAGAATAAGTTTCGGCTTTTGTGTCAATCTGCGCGCTCTTTGGGCGATCGCCCAAAGAGGCAGCCTCTCCCGCCACTGCCATCTGCACCATATTTTGAAACAGGTCTGTCAATGAAATTCCAGCAGCCTGAGCCATCATTGGAATGACGCTTTTCTGAGCAAACGAACAATACAAACCTGCTTCTAAAAACCACGGCTGTCCGTGTGGATCGATCCGAAAATCAAACAAACTGTAATGCCGACAGCCCAAAGCAACGTGACATTGTTTTGCGAGCGCCCAAACTCGCTGAGTCACTGGATCCCTAGGATCAACAATCCACGCCTTGGTTTTCTCTTTAGCAGCACAATCCAAACTACCATCTTGATTTTGCTTGAGTTTATCTGCATAAGTCCGAATCGGATGAGTTTCGGGATTCACGGCGTACTCTTCTAGCGGCAAGCAAACTAACTCGCCCGCTTGCACAATCACACCACAGCGAACTTCTCGACCCAGTTCGATAAACTCCTCAACTAAGACTTCATCTGCATACTCAAAGGCAGTTGCTAAAGCAGCATCTCCATCGGTTGTCTCGGTAACTAAACTCAAACCCAATGAATTATCGGAATGGTTCGGCTTAATAATCGACGGACGGGATACAGATAAGCAATCGCCTCGATGCAGAACCTTGCCAGCGGGCACGGTCACCCCGGCTGCGGAGACAACCGCTTTCGCCTTTGCCTTATCTGCCGCTAACGCCATTAGCTCAGCCGAATTTCCCACATACGGAATTTTGAGCAGATCGAATAGCGCACGGTACTGAGTCATTCCGGGCAGGCAGAACATTTGGGGCACCATCACATCGATCTGAAGTTGAATTAAAACCGCGACCGCTTCAGGGACTGAAACTGAGGGAGTCTGGGCGATCTCGGCATTGTCTAAAGATTTGGGAAACCGCCACCTCAAATCTGGCGACACGTAGGCAATGTGGAACTCATAGAGGTCTGGATTCGCCGTATTTTGTAGACAATCTTGGGCATAGAGTTGCGACAACTCACAGTAAAAATCGCTCACAGCAGAGCCAACTAGATGCAAAATCTGCAATTTTTCCATGCTCTAGTCTCCTCCCAGTTCAACAAGCTTGCCAATGTTGAAGTCAATCCGAATCCATTCACTGCCGCGCCGAAAACTTCCCAGCAGTAATAGCGGAATCTGCCAATGATGCACCATTAAAAAAGGGAGGGGATCGTCCCACTCAAAGATGGCATCTTTGCCGTTGACGAGAATCTGTAATCGTTGCCTGAGCATCTTTGGAGAAAGTAGCTGGGTTAGCAATCTCCAAACTTCGTGATAAGTCCAATAGGTTGGGCGGCTAGAGGCAAGTGGCTGAGCCATCTGGGGGAGTGGATGTAGATTTAGATAAGCCTGTGCTACATCAGGATGGTTGTAGAACATCGTGATGGCAGAGTGTGTGCGCGGATTGCATTCGATCGCATAAACCTGTCCATCATCTGCTGCCTGAATGAAGTCGAAAGACACTTGTCCCGTAAGGTTCAGCCCCTTGACAAAGGCGAGAATCCACCGTTCAATCTCAGAATGATCAACGTGTTCGTAGTTGACCTGAAACGCTGAAGACTTGCAGCAGCAGTGCAGCTGCACGTGTCCTTGACGAACAGTACTATGGGTACAATATTCTTGCCCTGGAATATACTCCTGCATAATCCAGGGATTTGCTTCAGAAATGGGTAGCGCTCGCAGAAAAGTCGCCGTTTCCTCAGCATCTCGTAGGGGCAACTGCGTCAGCTCCAATCGCCGCACTGAATCGTAAGGAATGCTTTTGAGGATATAGGGACGCTTTGCCTTACTAAAATCAAAGTCAATCACCTGCTGAGGATGGGTGATGCGATGGGATTTTGGCACGCTTAACCCTAGGGTTCCAGCGGCGATCGCAAAGGCGTACTTATCATCCAGTTGCTTGAGCCTCTCCACATCCACATGCATGACGGTGCAATGGGGCGCCAGCATTTCGGCAATGAGCGCATCATAATAACTGGCAACGGGGCTACAAACGGGAACGTAAACAGTAACCTTTTCTTTTTGCACAATCTCCAGTAATGCCTGAGCATACTGGGACGATTGCGGTTTTGGTATGGTGTAGAACCGATCAACGCACCGAGAAAAGCGGTGTCCGGTTAACCAGTACTTGTGCATCTCCACTAGGATGACTCGGTGCCCTGCTTTGTGAAATGATCGCGCAAGCTGCAAGGCTTTAGTCATCTTGCCGCCGCTAATGAGAACCGTTTGCGGATTTACTGTGGTTGATCGCGCCGGGCGAAGAACTAGCGATCTCAGCAAAGCAATCGACACGAGGGTAAGGTTGAACGGCAATGCCAGCAGCAGCAAAGTAAGAGTGGCAAGGGTTTTTAAGCGCGATCTCACCCCGATGCTGCCCGCACTGACCGCTGGCTCAGAGAGAAGCTTAACGGGAGCGGTTTTTATCATAGGTTTAAGTGGGCGGATTAATGGACTACATACGCCGAATCAAGGTCAAGCCGTCTCGCAGAGGTAGCAGGACTTGCTCAACTCGTGGATCGTGGCTCAGGGTTTGGTTGAACTGTGCGATCGCCTTGCCATTGGGCGTAGGCGTTTCCGAGAGATAGGGCTGCCCCTGCATCAAAGTATTGTCCGCACAGATTAACCCGTTTGGAGCTAACAGCGAGGTAGTCAGGAGCAGATTGAGGTAGTCGATGTAACCTGCTTTATCGGCATCAATAAAGACTAGATCGAACACCTCTCCTGCCTCTGCAAGCTGCTTGAGGGTTTCAAGAGCAGGCGCAACCTTGACTACGATTTTGTGTCCGGCCGTCGACTCGTTAAAACACTGCCGCGCAAATTCAGCCACATAAGCATCAACTTCACAAGCCACGACCTGTCCATCGCTGGGCAATGCCTCTGCCATCGCTAGAGCCGAATAGCCCGTAAACATGCCAATCTCTAGCACCCGTTGCGCTTGCGTCAAATGCACCAGAAATTTGAGCATTTGACCTTCCACATGCCCAGAGAGCATTTCCTGCTCTAGCTGGCGCACTGTTTCACCATCCGTAAATCGCTTGCTCCAGTCCTCCGCTTGAGTCCGTTGCACCAAGGCAGCCAAGGCAGGCGATTCGGGTGTCGTACAAACATCCAAATACGGGTCGAGTCCGCAAGCTAGGGCACAGACTTGCTGCAATTCAGCTTTGAAAACCGGATCAAGCCCATCGATCGACTCGGCGCGACCGACCAAGGCTGCTAACTTCGCTGAGATAATTCCAACGGGCGTAACGGGTCTCATACGCCTGCTCCCTCTAAGGCTGGCTCGAGGCGCACGTACATATCCTCACCATTGCCCTGACGAGGATAGTTTTGAGCGATCGCTCGGTGAACCCCTAAGGCATTGTCCAACTCAGATCGCGTTAGGTCGTTCATAAACACGCATTGCCCAATCGGGCGGGGAGCCGCTGCTCGCTGCAACCCATCGCGAGTCCGCGTAATTGCTTCGGTCGCTTTCCACAGGAGTTCTGGGGTGAGATAGGGGCTATCGATCGCCAGCCCCAATCGGCTCATTAAGCCTAAAATGCGATTGCGGTCTTCAACCGAAATATAGCCGCGCAACTGGGCGATTGTCGCCGTAAATGCCATATCAATGTTGACGCTATGACCGTGCAACATCGGTGGTTCTGGCGTTAATTCTAGCGTCGGACTCCAGGTATGACCGTAAGCAATCACTCGATCCAAATCTAGCTCATGCAGGTTGGGCACCTCTAGCTCTAACATGACTTGAATTGCCTTGTAAGTCAGACGGTGCCCCACAGCTTGCAACTCAGGGGTGCCATTCAGATAGCCAAAACGGCTGTGCAGCAATGCCGCACCATGTTCTTCTAGCAGCTCAAAGATTTCTTGATTGCCCACAACTGCAATCTTGATTAACTCTGCCATTCCGTTGCGAATTTGATCGATCGGCAAAGTTCCCAAAAATGAGAAATCAAGAATCACCTTTTGAGAGGCATGATACGCACCAAGACGATTCTTTAGTTTGCCGTGATTGACAGCAACCTTAATCGCCACGCTAGCATCAATCAAGCCAATCAAGCTTGTGGGCACGCGAATGTAGTTGGTTTTGCGACGATAGGCAGAACAAGCGAACCCAGCAACATCGGTCGTGAGTCCGCCACCCACAACCAAAACAGGCTCCTTACGCACCAGTCCAAAGTCGGCAAACGCATCGACAATCTTCTCGAAAGTTCTCAGAGTCTTTTCAGGCTCTTTGATACTGACTTGAAAAACAGTCAAATCGATTTGATAGTGAGCGAAGTACCGAACGATCTGCTGGCGATACAAACCGTAAACAGTTTGATCAATCACCATCAAGCAGCGTCTGAATGGTGCATAACTTTCGGCAATTTCGGGATTCCCAATTTTGAAAGCACCGTTTACATAGAGCAAACTGAAATCAATCTTTTCGTAGCCTTCAATATGAAAGGCACAATCTGT
>NZ_JASJFF010000745.1:0-1202 GCF_030065435.1 Microcystis sp. M53603_WE2 | reverse complement strand
TTGGGGAGTGGCAAAAAATTCTTCAAAGGGAGGGTCAAATTTGGCGATCGGCAACATCTGGAAAATGCCTCCCCCCTTGTTATTGATTAAAATTATGGTCAAGGAGCCAACAAAATATTTTTTGATTAAAAAACCATTTGTGTCGTGTAATAGGGCTAAATCTCCCGTTAATAGCAGACTGGGGACATTTTTATAAGCTATTCCTATCGCAGTGGAGAGGTTGCCGTCGATGCCATTGGCCCCGCGGTTAAAATAGGGACGAATTTGGCGATCGCTAGGCGGGTTAAAAAACTCGGCATAGCGAACAGGCATACTATTAGAGATAAAGATCGGGGTGCGGGGGGGGAGGTATTGGGAGAGCAGCCAGGGGATTTTCCCTTCAATCAGTTTAGTTTCTGCTGCCAAAAGGCGATCGATGGTTAATCTGGCTTGCTGGTCGAATTTTTGCCATAATTGCCGATATTCTCGGTTATTATGGGTTTGATCTGGGAATAAATCCCCTAATTGCTCGATATTTACCCTGAGATGTCCGGTTTTTCCCTGTAGAGGATCGTAATTATCGGGATGGGGATCGATAATCCAGCGCGGACAGTCGATTTCTTCTAACCAGGTCCGTAATTCTTTGCTGGTGGGTAATTCGCCAATTTGCAGGACAACATCGGGGGTTAATTGGGTTCTAAGGGCAGGATTCCGCAATAATAAATCATAGGTGGTGATGAGATGGGGATTTAACCCTGCATAGTTTCGCAGAGGAGATAAAGCTTCCGCTAAGACGGGATATTGTTGCGATCGGGCTAAATTAGCGATCGCCTGACAGTAACTTTCGGGGTTTTGCGGGGAAGCTAATCCCGCGATGATAATTCCTTGGGGGGGTAAAGAAGGAATTTCGAGAATTGAGTGGTTAATTGGCATATTTTGCCGAGATATATGGCTAAAAAAAGCCTCTTGGTCAAAATTAGCCTCTAAATTGTTAATTTCTAGATCGGGAGTTGGTGCGAGGGGATCCCGAAATGGTAAGTTGAGATGCACCACTCCGGGGACAGGATCAAGACAGCGCCACCACGCGTGGATGATAGTTTGACGGAGATAGCGTAAACGCTCGATATTGGCACTAGGACAGCTAATTTCCGCTTGCCAATTTGGATAATTACCGTAGAGTTTGACTTGATCGATAGTCTGACCGGCGTGAGCATGACGCAATT
>NZ_JASJFF010000167.1:0-3848 GCF_030065435.1 Microcystis sp. M53603_WE2 | reverse complement strand
GCTTCTAGTGCTTCCTACGATGTTCATCAAAAATTAAATGTTTACCGTCGCAATCAAGTCCAAGAATATCTAGTCTGGCGGTTTTATGAACAAGAAATTGATTGGTTTCGGCTACAGGCAGGAGAATATATTAAACTAGAACCCGATAGTGATGGCATAATGCGCTCCCAAATCTTCCCCGGTTTATGGCTAGATAAAAACGCTTTATTAATGGGCGACTTAGGAAAAGTTTTATTGATTTTGCAGCGGGGGTTAGAAACAGCAGAACATCGAGATTTTGTCAATCAATTAACTGCCAATCACAGCTAGATTTTAAAATTAGACAATTATTCTTGATCTACTGTCGTATAATTACAGAAAGAGTATTTTTGACCTGAATTTGTTCTTAACTGTACCCCACATTTCGACAAGCTCAATGTAAAATAATCTCGCCCCTGATAATCTTCTCATCACCTTACTTTATGTCAAATCTAATCCTTTTCTGGCATCGTCGCGATTTACGTCTCTCGGATAATATTGGACTGAGTAAAGCTAGGGATCGTAGTCCGAAAATTATCGGGGTTTTCTGCCTCGATCCCGCTATTTTAGAGAGGGATGATATCGCCCCTGCTAGAGTTGCCTATCTCCTCGGTTGTCTAGAGGAATTAGAAAAAAATTATCGCCAAAAAGGTAGTCAATTACTGATTATTTGCGGCAACCCCAGTCAAACACTCGTCAATTTAGCTGGCAATTTATCGGCAAAAGCAGTTTTTTTTAACCTCGATATCGAACCCTACGCGCGTCAACGGGATCAACAGGTAATCGCCGCTTTACAAACAAAAGGAATTGAGGTAGAAACCTTCTGGGATCAACTTCTCCACGCTCCAGGACAAGTCCTCACCCTCTCAAAAAGTCCCTACACCGTATATACTCCTTTTTGGAAAAATTGGAGCCAATTAGCCAAAGCCAGCCCCAAAACCCTAGAAAACCTGCAAGGATTAGACGAAAATGAGGGGGAGAAACTCGCAGAAACTATTAACTTACCAACCCTAGAAAATTTAGGTTTTACCTGGCAAAACCCCTTACCCCTCGCTCCCGGAGAAAAGGCCGCCCGTAGCAGATTAGAAGAATTTTGTCAAGGGGTTATTAACAATTATCAAGAAGATCGTAACTTCCCCGCTTTCGATGGCACCTCGCGCTTGAGTGCCGCTTTAAAATTTGGGGCGATTGGCATCCGCACAATTTGGACGGCAACCCTAGAATTATTAGAAAATTGCCGCGCCGAGGAAGCAAAAGATAGTATTATCACTTGGCAGCAAGAGTTAGCTTGGCGGGAATTTTACCAGCATTGTCTCTATTTTTTCCCAGAATTGGCGGTCGGTGCTTATAGAAAAGAATTTCGTCATTTTCCTTGGCAGGATAACGAAGAACATTTTCAAGCTTGGTGCCAGGGAAAAACCGGCTATCCGATCGTTGACGCGGCCATGCGACAATTAAATGAAACGGGATGGATGCACAATCGTTGTCGCATGATCGTGGCGAGTTTTTTAACCAAAGATTTAATTATTAACTGGCAAAAAGGCGAAAAATACTTCATGCAGAAACTTTTTGATGGCGATTTAGCCGCTAATAATGGTGGTTGGCAGTGGAGTGCCTCTAGTGGCATGGATCCGAAACCTTTAAGAATTTTTAATCCCGCTAGTCAGACACAAAAATTCGATCCGGAAGGGGAATATATTCGTCAATGGTTGCCGGAATTAGCTTCCGTAGATACGGAATATCTAGTAACCGGGAAAATCCCCCGTTTAGAAAGACATCGTTGTGGTTATCCTGAGCCAATTGTCGATCATAATCAACAACAAAAAGAATTCAAACGACTCTATAGCAATCAGAAGCCAAAACGGTAAAACTAGCTACTTTTGACCGGCTTTAATCTGGTTCCAAACATCCTCTAAACTTAGATATAACACAGGCACAACAATTAAACTCAACAGGGAAGAAGTGACTAAACCTCCCACAATTACCATCGCCATGGGTTGCCGCAATTCCGCACCAGTACCCAATCCCAAAGCGATCGGAATCATGCCTAAAATTGTCGAACAAGTGGTCATTAAAATCGGTCTTAACCTAATCATTCCCGTTTCTAAAACCGCTTCCTCCCGACTCCAACCCTGTTGACGCAATTGGTTAGTATAATCCAGCAATAACACAGCATTTTTATCGAGTAGTCCCAAGAGGAAGATAAACCCGATCAGAGAAATCATACTAAACTCACTACCCGTTACCAATAACCCCAACATTGCCCCCACAATCGCTAAAGGTAAACATAAAGCGATGACGATAGTTTCTAGCAGTCTTCTGAATAATAACCATAAAACTCCTAACATTAAAATTGTCGCTAGGATTAAAGTGCGACCAAAACTGCCCAAAACATCGCTACTTTGAGAAGAAGTACCCCAACGCTGTAAAGTTAT
Source organism: Microcystis sp. M53603_WE2 (assembly GCF_030065435.1). Lineage (NCBI taxonomy): Bacteria > Bacillati > Cyanobacteriota > Cyanophyceae > Chroococcales > Microcystaceae > Microcystis > Microcystis sp. M53603_WE2. The sequence continues at coordinate 1,395 of NZ_JASJFF010000167.1, read as the reverse complement.
CCCTTCCGGTAAAGGAATCCCTTCAATTTTAATCGCCGCATCTTCTAATCCTAAATCGGGACTAAGATTAGCACTGAGAAAAATCGCCTGTTGACCATTTAAACGCTCGATCGCCAAAAAATCCCCCCGCTCATTTAATCTAGATGATAGGGAAATATCCTTTAAACCGGCGATTTTAGCAGCCTCAACCCGCAATTTCTCGGCACTATCGCGCAATAGCTGCAAATCATCGCTTTTAATCGCAATTTGGATCGGCTTTTCCGCTTCCGTCTGCACAAAAGGAATGTCCTCGACACTGACATTCACCCCTCTAATTGTCGGTAAAATTTGCCGAATCCGTTGCTGCACCGCACTGGTGTGAGATTTACGATCGCTCTTCAGTTTAACGTGAATTTTGCCACGATTCGGCTCACCGCGTAAACCGGCGATCATAAAAGTCGATTCCACTTCCCCATCCTGCAAAATCGGCGCTTCTAATTTGCTGCCATCGCGGATAGTGCGACGCAAAAGAAAACTTTCGGGAGAACTCGCTAACTGAGAAATCCAAGCGAAACTATCGCTAGAACTCTTAGCCGTCGGTTTATTAGGACTAATTTGCGTTATTTTCGGCAAAGGAGAAGTATAAACCAGATTAAACTCGCCGCGATCGAGTCGGGGAATAAATCCCCTAGAAATAAAAGGAATCAAGGCAATACCCGCAAAAAAGGTAATTAGGGCGATAGCAATGACCAGCAAACGATGACGCAATGACCAGTTTAAGAGCCGTCGATAGGTGTTCTCAATTGGTCGCTTTTGTTTCGTTATTTTTGCCCGTGACTGCGGTTTCAGCCAATATACTGCCAAAACGGGCGATAAAGTTCTGGCGATCAACAGAGAAAAAATCACCGCAGCCGAGACAGTTAAACCGAAGGGTTGGAAAAACTGTCCCACCGCACCCCCCATAAAAGCGACGGGTATAAACACCGCAACAATGGTTAAAGTGGAGGCGGTGACAGCTAATCCGATCTCCCTTGTCCCCTTGAGTGCCGCATTTTTCGGGGTTTCCCCCGCGTCGATTAAACGGGAAATATTTTCTACATCCACGATCGCATCATCCACGACAATGCCGATCACCAAAGCGAGAGCCAGCAGCGTCAGGGTTTCCAGATTAAACCCATAGATTGCCATGATAATGAAAGTCCCCAAAAGAGATAGGGGGATAACCAGAGCAGAAATGATTGTAGCGGCGAAACTGCCTAAAAATATCCAGATCACCAGCACCGACAGCAAAACTGCCAAGAGTAAATCATCGATCGTGCCTTGTAGGGCAGCGCGAATATATTCCGCTTGGGTTTCAGCTAAAATTATCTTGACATCGGGCAGTTTTTGTGCTATGTCTTTAACCAGTTTTTCTGC
>NZ_JASJFF010001143.1:0-10563 GCF_030065435.1 Microcystis sp. M53603_WE2 | reverse complement strand
GTAAGTAATTATTCCGCCGAGCAAATGCGTCAAGCAAGCCAGATTTTGGCGAAAAAAGAGGTTCCCTTAGCGGTCAATCAGGTGCAGTATTCGCTTTTGTATCGCAAAATAGAAACTAAGGCAATTTTAGCCACGGCCAAGGAATTAGGTGTCACCATCCTCGCCTACAGCCCCCTCGCTCAAGGACTACTGACCGGTAAATATAGCCCAGAAAGCCAGAATTTGCCCGATGGAGCCAGAAAAGTTGACTCGCGGTTCAAAAAAGAAGGTTTGGAGAAAATAGCCCCAATTTTAAGGGTAATGCAAGAATTGGGCGTAAAATACCAAAAAACCCCCGCACAAGTCGCCCTCAATTGGTTAATCGCCCAAGGGGATGTGATTCCCATTCCGGGGGCAAAAACCGCGGCCCAAGCGAGGGAAAATGCCGGGGCGTTAGGATGGAGTTTAGAAGCGCGAGAGGTGACGCAATTAGAACAGATGAGCCGGCCTTGGCTGTAAAAATCAAAACTTTTGATTTTTGATCACCATTCTGGAAAAAGTCTCTAACTTTTTGGTGATCAAGATTAAAACAGGCTACAATCTTTGCATACTGCTGTACTACTTAAGAAAACTGGGGAGAAAATTAATGGCGACAATGACAAATAATTCCGATCGAGATAAAGCCTTAGGTTTAGTCTTAAATCAAATCGAGCGCAACTTTGGCAAAGGTTCGATCATGCGTTTAGGAGACGCCACCCGGATGCGGGTGGAAACAGTGCCTAGTGGTGCTTTAACCCTAGATATGGCTTTGGGTGGCGGTTTACCGAAAGGCCGCATCGTCGAAATTTACGGGCCAGAAAGTTCCGGAAAAACCACCTTAGCCCTCCATGCGATCGCAGAAGTGCAAAAAGCTGGGGGAGTGGCGGCCTTTGTCGATGCGGAACACGCTTTAGATCCCACCTATTCGGATGTTTTAGGGGTAGATATCAATAATTTACTGGTGGCACAACCGGACACGGGGGAGGCTGCCTTAGAAATAGTTGACCAGTTAGTGCGTTCTTCGGCCGTGGATATCGTTGTCATCGACTCGGTGGCCGCTTTAGTGCCGCGGGCGGAAATTGAGGGGGAAATGGGGGATAATCAGGTGGGTTTGCAGGCCCGTTTGATGAGTAAAGCCCTGCGAAAAATTGCTGGTAATATTGGTAAATCCGGTTGTGTGGTGATTTTCCTCAACCAACTGCGGCAAAAAATCGGTGTCACCTACGGCAATCCTGAAGTGACCACCGGAGGAACGGCCTTAAAATTTTATGCCTCGGTACGTTTAGATATCCGTCGCATTCAAACTTTGAAAAAAGGCACGGAAGGGGAATACGGAATTCGGGCTAAAGTTAAGGTGGCTAAAAATAAAGTCGCGCCTCCTTTCCGGATTGCTGAATTTGATATTATCTTCGGTAAAGGCATTTCCCAGGTGGGTTGTATGCTCGATATCGCCGAACAAACTAACGTGGTTACTCGTAAAGGGGCATGGTATAGCTATAATGGCGAAAATATTGCCCAGGGTCGCGATAATGCCGTTAAATATCTCGAAGAAAGGCCAGAAGTAGCGGCAGAAATTGAGAAGTTATTGCGGGATAAATTAGACATGGGTTCGGTTCCTTTCCCCACGGAACCGGCCGACGAGGACGATGAGGACGATCTGGAACCAGAAATCTAAAAGAAGAGGGTTTTAGGTCTTGGTTATCCCCCTATTTTGGGGGATTTTTTAGCTTCAGAATCGATAGATTTAGCGGCTTCTAACCATGATTGTAAACCTTTTTTAGTCGGTGTTCCTTTAGTGGTAAAAGTCCATAGATCTCGTTTATGTTGGGGGCCGTAGCTGATATGAATTGGGCGATTAATTCCGTAAAAATAGAGAGAATCAAAGGGTAATTTTTGGGTTAAAATCCAATCTATCAGGCGATCGCTAGTTAAATCGATAATCCGAAAATCACAGGCTGCCCCCAATCGCTGACAATAATATTGACCTTTTTGATTAATTTCGTGGGCGCAATGTTGATCACGACTGGGATCGATTCTACCGTTTTTTAAGCCAGTGATCGGGTCTTTTTTTTGGAGAAATTTTCTCAGATCATTGGAACAAAATCCGTAGGTTAATTGGAATCTTTCTCGACCAAAATTATCAATAATTGGATCGATAATAAAGTGAGCGAGATTTTGCCAAGCGGTTATCGTTGCGGTACTTTTTGGGTAGGGATCGATTTGTGCTGCGTACTTTTGATAGGTTTGGGAACAGGTAGATAATTCTTCTAGGGTTAAATATTTACCAATTAACATAATCAGTTATCAGTTTTTAGCTAGATCCTATCACCCCATTTAGCTATTTTGCCAAAGCTGCTTTTTTGCGACCATAATAAACAGCGACAAAAGCGCTGACATACATCCATAAACTATAGACCATTGCGGGAATGGCCAGATCGGGATTCTTTAATAAACCGGCAGTAATGCCAATAGCTAAAGTGCCGCTTTGAATACCCACTTCAATTGCAATACAAATTCTTTGGGGAATAGTTAATTGAAATAAAAGACCACTGAAAAAGCCAATTAGGGAAGCAATCGTGTTTAAAATAATCACTCCCAGGCCAGTTTGAGCGATAAATAAAGGTAAACGTTGCCATTCTCTCAGGATTAATAAGCAGATAATAACTGCTAGAAAAATTACGGCTAAACGATTAGTTATCGGTTCCAGACTTTTGGCCAGTAAAGGGAAGTAATGGCGGATAGTCATACCCATAACCAGGGGTAAAACTATAATCAAAAATATCTGCGCCATAGTGGAACCAATGGGTAGGGAGATAGCGGCACTTTCACCCATAAAATGCTGGAGAATGAAACTAGCTAAAAAAGGTATTGTGAAAATGGTGATGATGCTGCTAAAAGCGGTTAAAGTAACAGAAAGAGCCACATCTCCCTTAGCTAAATAGGTTAAAACATTGGAGGAAGGGCCGCTGGGGCAAATGGCGACAATCATTAAACCGACGGCAATTTCTGGCCGGAGAGGCAAAAGAGAAACAATAATAAAGCCGACGATCGGTAGAATAATAATTTGATTGACTAAACCGATCAGGACTGCTTTGGGATAACGGGTGATACGCTGAAAATCGGCGAGAATTAATCCCAATCCCATGCCTAACATTAAAACGCCTAGGCCAACGGGTAAGAGGATATTAGTAAAAAAGTCGGCTTGCATGGGATAAAAGCGGAGAAGACGAGCTTATTTTCCCATAAATTGACTAATTTATTCTTGTCCCTAGTTAGGGTTTGCTGACTAAAAAACCCCCGGTGTGCAGGGGAGATTAAATTGTAGGAGAAATCCAAACCTTGGCGATTTTAGTCCAGTTTCCCTTCCCGCTCCGGGATGATATCCTAGTTATACTTCAGTTGCTTGGTGGCAACCATGGGATCACAGCTAGGGAACTGCCGATGCGACTGCCACTTTCGACATCAGCAATGCCTAGGGAATGTTGCCGCAGGACTTCCATCAAAAATAACGAGGGCAAATTTTCCTTCTAAATCCCGCAGTCCTTGAATTCCTTTCTGTTGATAAATTGCTAGGGCGATCGAGGTGGTAGATTTTTGGTGAACGATAGGTGAATTTTTGCAGAGTTTTCCCTTCTCGATCGAGGGACAGTTTTCTGTCTTCTAAGTTGTGTGTAAACATAGCAACCCTCCAGAACCCTACATTTTTATTGTACCTTTATTCTTGGTTCGAGTGCGGGAGAATGTAATAATGTGTATTATTCCTCAGAGAAGACTCAACCTTTGTTTGTTTTAAAGGTAGTCGCAAGTGTGAGGGGATTAATTTTCCTGAGCTTGTTCAGCGATTCCCTCAGCACGATTACCAGTTGACTCTTTGCTTCTTTGTGCGATCGAGTTCGAGGATTTGTCTGGGGTAAAGTAATTGATAAAGTAGCTAATTTCCCCGATATCACTCTCTTTGATAATCTCGATAGATTGTACTTAATTAGGGCTTGCTGAATAAATGTTAAATATAGACAAGGTAAGGGGTTTAGGGGAATATTAGGTGCAAGATTTTGAGAGAATCGTGGTCCAAAACCTTGTATCTTCGGGGCGAAGCATTCGGGCATAACCTATCGCTGAACCGTAGATTTCCTGTCCGAATGCTTCGCCCCTACTTTTTCAGAAACCCCTAATTAAGTTAAGATAAAAAGGGTTAAATTCTCTAGAATAATTATCCTTAGCACGGCTCATTTTTGAGTGAAAGACTGGCTCCCTTGCTGCCAGTGGAGAATAGGAAATCTATCAATAGTCATTAGTCATCGGTTAGCTCTTTGTCCACTGGCAGATCGCATTGTTGTTCTCGAAAACGGTAAAATTAGCGAAGTAAGAACCCATGGGGAACTGATGAGCAAACGAGGACAATATCACCCTAATAGTTATCAATCTAAAAAACCCGGTGTGCAAGGGAGGTTAAATTGTCGGAGAAATCCAATCATGAGGATTTTAGTCCAGTTTCCCTCTCTCGCTCCGGAGTGAGAGAATAGTCAAACTTAGTTTTTTTGTCCCGATCGAGAGTATTTTCTGAGATATATCATTGTCGATCTAGGGATAAAAAACAGTAATTTCGCCCGATATAACCTTTTATTTGCCCCTATGACTGTCAAAATCGCTCTTAACCCCAATCAAATCCAAAATCTCGATCTCTTATCTTTAGAGACTATTATTCAAGATTATCAGTCCCGATCAGCGATCGCAGAACTGGAACAAGCTCTACAATTAGAGATAGATTATCCTCGTGCGGAGGGTGATATGCGGGAATTATCAGAGATACCAGAAGTCAGGCTGTGGTTTCTGCGTTTAGATGCGGTTTATCCCTGGTTAATCTTTATTCTTGACCCAAAACAGGGAGAAATCGCCCGTTATGCTGCTATGTTGGTCCCCCATCAATTCCATCGCGGGGAAGGAATTCAATATAACCCCGAAGCTTTAGAGATTTTTGTGATGCAAAAACTCTTTATTTTGTCTGATTGGCTGAAAAGTCAGCAAATTCCTGCTTTATCTCGCTTAAAATTTTTCGCTCAACAGTTTGGTTACGATATCGACGAGGAATTTCTCTCTAGTCTCTAAAAGCCTCCTGCGCTGACTAGATAAGGTATTTTTAATATATGGCAAGCTACTGTCTCGCCCAATTTAGCGCCACCAATACCCCTATCAGAGAATCATGGATACAAAATCCTTTAAACGCACCCTACAGCAATCGGATAACTATAACCGCAAGGGATTCGGTCACAAAGAGGAAGTAATGGATGCAATGACCAATGAGTATCAAAGCGACCTGATCCAAGAAATTCGTGAAAATAATTATCGTTTAGAACGGGGTGACGTGACGATCTATCTCGCTCAAGCTTTTGGTTTTTGTTGGGGGGTAGAACGCGCTGTCGCCATGGCCTACGAAACTCGTCAACATTTTCCCCAGGAACGTCTCTGGATTACTAACGAAATTATTCACAATCCCTCGGTTAATCAGCGTCTGCGCTCCATGGCCGTGAGTTTTATTCCGGTGGAAAATGGCCAAAAAGACTTTAGTGTGGTGGAATCGGGGGATGTGGTGATTTTACCTGCTTTTGGGGCTAGTGTCTCGGAAATGCAAATACTTAACGACAAGGGTTGCATGATTGTGGATACCACTTGTCCCTGGGTTTCTAAGGTGTGGAATTCCGTAGAAAAACACAAAAAAAGCGACCACACTTCGATTATTCACGGCAAATATAATCACGAAGAAACGATCGCCACTAGCTCTTTTGCTGGCACTTATCTGATCGTTTTAAATTTGGATCAAGCTAATTATGTCGCTAATTATATTCTCCACGGTGGCGATAAAAATGAGTTCTTAGAGAAGTTTAAAAATGCCCATTCCCAGGGTTTCGATCCCGATCGCGATCTAGATTATATCGGTATTGCCAATCAAACCACGATGCTGAAAAGTGAAACGGAGGAAATTGGCAAACTCTTCGAGCATACTATGTTGAGAAAGTACGGACCGATCGATTTTAAAGATCATTTCATGAGTTTTAATACCATCTGTGATGCCACTCAAGAGCGTCAAGATGCCATGTTTGAACTGGTGAAAGAACCGCTTTCTTTAATGGTGGTAATTGGCGGTTATAATTCCTCTAATACCACTCACCTACAGGAAATAGCGATCGAGCGTGCCATTCCCTCCTATCATATCGATAGTGCCGAGCGCATTCTCCCCGGTAATCGCATCGAACATAAACCTTTAGGGGACGATTTAATTATCACCGATAACTGGTTAAATGAGGGAAAAATTGTCGTCGGAGTGACTTCTGGCGCTTCCACTCCTGATAAGGTGGTAGAAGAGGTAATCGAGAAAATTTTTGCGTTCAAATCTTCTTTAGTCCCGGGTTAATTAGCCTAGGTGTTAACCTTTGGCAATAGCTGCATCTCATAGCACAAATAGGAGATGCAGCTGATATTTTTCTCAGTGGGATTGCTCAGAAACTAACTAGGGTCTGCTGAAAAAGTTTTTCATGGGGACAGGGTGTGGGGTGTGGGGTGTGGGGTGTGGGGTGTGGGGTGTGGGGTGTGGGGAAAAACAATTCATAACTTGAGAGTTAATCACACTATTAAAAAGGGATTTGGTATCAGATTTATTCAGCAAACCCTACAACCTTTCTCGTAAAGGTGAAGCATACAGTAATCCTTGCTAATCAAGTGTTTTAGACGCAAGAACGAACCTCATCTATCTGAGAAACGCTGTAACTACCGCAATCTTGACATTGACGTTAGAACCGTTCGGCTCTTCTCGTAAGAGCCAATATTTTCCTAAAAACGGCGGGTTTTATCGATTCCGTAGATAATTCCCGTCACCATGGAAGAGAGAATTAATAACAAAATTAATCCTCCGGGTAAAAAAGATAATATCCCCATGCCGCGCAATATATAAACTAACACGGTCACTAATAGGAAACCGAAAAAAAGAGACTTTAAATAACTAGAATTTGAGCGCATTTACTTAGATTAACACTTACTCTTGAGTTAAGTTTAACTTTTCGGCAATCATTGCCAGAATTTTTTCTTCCCTTTTTCCGTTACTGATAGATTCCAATAACCTGCAATTGAGGATAATTTTTTCCCCGTTGGATAAGGTTAAAATAATCCGTCGGTAATTAGACCCCAAAAAGCCTTTGTACTCTTCTACTTTTGCCTCAACAATTCTCTCTAGAAGATAATCACTTTCACTTCTAAAAGTTAAATGTTGTCGCCTACGGGTTAGGGTAGCGGTACCCTGATTAAAGACATAACTCTCCCAATAGCTGACATCATAAAGTAATAACAGACCTGACAATAAGCATAACATACCCCAGAGATAATAGGGATAATTATGGTGGTGTTCTAGCAGTGCTGACAAGGTATCTAGGGGACTTTTGGCAATAATTTCCTGAGCTTGATATCTATTCACAAAACTCTCAAATCGAGTTTTAAAATCACTAGCTGACTGCACATCCCGAAAATTTTCGATGTAGAGATAGTTATTTCTCCCGACCAATAAAACCGTGTTATTAACAGTTTTTTTCTGCTCAACACTGATAAAAACTTCTTGATAGACAGCCGTAGCTTTAATGTGAGTTAAAGAAAAATTTTCCCGACTAGAAACAGGAAAATTATACTCTTGGACATATTGACAATCTATTCTTTTTGTGCCTAACCTCATGCAGTTGAGATAAGCGCGCTGGAAAGAAACCAAATATGCTAAAAACAGCAAAGGAAACCCAGCCAGAAAAAACCCCAGAAAAGGACGATATTGAGGAGCCTTATTCTCTAATAAGAGTGTAGTCAGCGTTTTTTGCTTAACTCGCATGGGAAACCCTACAGGTACTTTGTTCTAATTGTACTACAGCTTTTTTCAGCATCCTTCTCAGGATCGATTTATTTAATCTGCTGACGGGGAAAATTGTAATGATTATTCACGAAAATCTGACATCGGTCTCTAGACTGCCTCTATCTTGACCTTTTTTGTTCTGGTTTGCCACGGTAAAACCCTGTTTATCGAGTTTTTGTAAAGCTTTGGTGGTTTTTTGTTTATTGTTTGTATTTAAAGTAAATGTATAAACAAAGCTGTTTTTATAAGTTTTTATGACTTTAAAAAACTTTATAAGCTCTAAAAGATTATTTATATAATTTTTAAGCGTTCAATCTCACTCTAGCTATAGCAGATAAAAATTGAGCCTCTTTCCAAGGGGTGGGGAGATGGTCAATAATTACGATCAAAGCACTGATAAACAAACTCACCATTCAAGCGTACATTTAGGAGAACTTCCATGCCTTTAACACTCGCAGTCTACGGAAAAGGTGGCATCGGTAAATCGACAACAAGCTGTAATATTTCGGCTGCTTTAGCCAAAAGAGGCAAAAAAGTCCTACAAATAGGCTGTGACCCCAAGCATGATAGCACCTTCACCCTGACAGGCTTTCTGATTCCCACAATCATCGATACCCTGCAAGAAAAAGATTTTCACTACGAAGACATCTGGCCTGAAGACGTTATCTATGACGGTTACGGTGGTGTCAAATGCGTGGAAGCGGGGGGGCCTCCGGCCGGTGCCGGTTGTGGCGGTTACGTCGTCGGGGAAACGGTGAAATTATTAAAAGAATTGAACGCTTTTGATGAATTTGACGTGATTTTGTTCGATGTTTTGGGGGATGTGGTTTGTGGAGGATTTGCCGCACCCTTAAATTACGCCGATTACTGCATAATTGTCACAGATAACGGCTTTGATGCTCTTTTTGCCGCCAATCGCATCGCTGCTTCCGTCCGCGAAAAAGCGCGCACTCATCCCCTGCGACTAGCCGGATTAATTGGTAATCGCACCTCAAAACGCGATTTAATTAATAAATATGTAGATCATGTTCCCATGCCAGTGTTAGAAGTTTTACCCTTAATTGAAGATATTCGCGTCTCCAGAGTTAAAGGTCAAACTCTCTTTGAAATGGCCGACAAGGATCCGATGTTAAGTTATGTTTGTGACTATTATCTCAACATTGCCGATCAGATTTTAGCCAAACCAGAAGGAGTTATTCCCAAAGAATCTGCCGACCGGGAATTATTCACTTTATTATCGGATTTCTATCTTAATGCCGATAAACCGAAAGTTAACGCCGAGGCGGAATTAGACCTGATGATGGTTTAGATTATTTTGTCGGGTGGGTTAGGGACAGCGTAACCCACCAATAACCACCAATAATCACCAATAAACTCTTTTTATGGGTGGGTTACGGCGAAGAATTAACTTATTAGTTAATAGCCTAACTTATCGTCGCCTAACCCACCCTACCCACGAATTTTATCGAGGACTCGATGATGATAATTTTTCCCTCTCATTGGGAATTCTAATAGAGAGAACATTATTATTCAGTCAAGGGGACAAAATGAGCAACTTTGAGGAATTAAAAGCCAGCTTACCGCGGCGATGGTTAGATTACTACCAAAATAATCAAGCTTGGATTAAGTGTTTAATGAATTCCAGAGGTTCGTGGCGAAAAACTCCCGACGGTGGTAAACGTCCTAGTGCTGACATAATTATAGCGGCAGCAACAGCTTTAGAACCTAAGTTATCAGTGTGGATGTATCCCTTTTGTCAACTTAGTTCCGATGGGGACAAACTGGTAGAAGTCTTAGGACTAAATTTTGATTCTGAAAAAAAGGAGTTGGAAAAATCGGAAAAAGAATTACTGATTTCTAATTCGCACACTGAATATCTCAACGGATTCCGAGAAAAACAATTATCAGTCGAAAAAAACAAAGTAATTATTTTTGAGGAATTGCTAAAAATCTTACCAGATAAATGGTTAGATTACTACCAAAATAATCAACCGTGGATTAAGTCTTTAACGGATTCTAAAGATTCGTGGCGAAAAACTCCCGACGGTGGTAAACGTCCTAGTGCTGACATCATTATAGGTGCGATTACCGTTTTAGAATCTCAATTATCAGTGTGGATGTATCCCTTTTGTCAACTTAGTTCCGATGGCGACAAACTGCTAGAAGTTTTAGGATTAAATTTTGATCCTGAGAAGAAACAACTAGAAAAGAAAGAAAGAGCATTAAGTAATTCTGTATATCCTACTGAGGATCCTGTACTGCAAAAAATCCGCCAAGAGTTACAACGAGAAAACCTAAATAAACCAAGTTAAAGGAGAACCAAACAAAATGACCGCCACTCAAGAACCGAGCGCTTTACAATTTGATTGTGAAACCGGCAACTATCACACCTTTTGTCCAATTAGCTGTGTTGCTTGGTTATACCAAAAAATCGAAGATAGTTTCTTCCTTGTTATCGGCACAAAAACCTGTGGTTACTTCCTGCAAAATGCCATGGGTGTCATGATTTTCGCCGAACCACGTTATGCCATGGCTGAATTAGAAGAAGGGGATATTTCCGCTCAACTAAAAGACTACGAAGAATTAAAACGCCTCTGCTTACAAATTAAACGAGATAGAAACCCTAGCGTTATCGTTTTTATCGGTACTTGTACCACCGAAAT
>NZ_JASJFF010001348.1:0-3795 GCF_030065435.1 Microcystis sp. M53603_WE2 | reverse complement strand
TGATTCCTAGTCGAACAGTCCACTCGCCTCAGTTTTCCAACAATTCCTATTTTTTCATAATTAGGGGTCTCAAGACCCCCCTAGCGGCCACCGAGAAAACCTTGACCAGCTAAGTATTTTTACTCAAGTCTCTGGAGGGGGACAGCTTATGTGACAGTTGAGGGTGCGGAATGTGGGTTTGATCTTAAACTGTGCCAAAAACGTTCAAAATCGAATTCAAGAGCAAGAAACCCACGCCAAATCAAAATTATGACGTGGGAAGATGTCAGATTTTTCAGGCAGCGGATGGCACCAAATTCATGAGCTTAAGATAAGGTTGTTGAAAAGTATGAAGGCGGCGCTCGTCACTGCTAAGAATTCCTTGTTTATAATCCCTTGAGTTATCGATTGAAACCATTCCTAGCTGGACTGATTCGCAGACAGGTTTGTCTTCATCCCAAACTTGAGTAACTAAGTTAGCTGAGGCTTTGCTACTCATATCAAATAGAATTTTCTCCAGACTGGCATTATCAAGTTTTCCCATAAAGGTATAGTTGGTAACTTTGGTTTCTGTAGAACTAAGAGGCGTGAAAACGTGCATATTTAAAGACATCCCAAACAGAGTGGACAAGGTTAAAAGTGGGAAAATCAAATAGTGCTGATAGCCATCTATCTTCAGTTTTCGATCTGCAAAAGCTGTGGTAAACTTTTTGACTTTTGCATCTAGCTTTTTGGCTTTACTGAGGTAAGTCGAATGGAAGTCGTCATTCCAATAATACCCGTCAACTGCTCCATACTTGCCAAGAGAGTTGGGATGGACATCCCAGATGTGGTAGCTATCTAAAGTATTTTCAACGATAATTTTCCAGTTGGCTTTAATGATCATTTCTTGACAGTCAACTTTCTCACCCATTGACTCTGAAAAATCTAATAACCGACTATACATCCCTCCTAAATACTCTTTGAGGGTCAGACCATCATCATTTTTTTTCACAAAAACAAAGGAGCCACAAGTATCAACTAACCATTGTTTCAATTGAAAAGATTCCGGTGTACAATCGGAAAAATCGAAGCGGGACTGTAAGGGAATGTTAATCGGGATGCCAGCACTGTCATAAATCCATCCGTGGTAGGGACACCTAACTGGCCTATTGCCTTTATCCTCTTGATGAATCTTACTAAAACGATGGGAACAGATATTATCAAACGCTCGCAATTCTCCACGAAAATTCTGGACAAAAATAGCTTGTCCTCCTAGATCTTTAGCAATATAATCATTATGATTTTCTAAGTCGGTGGTCAATCCGACAAAGTTCCAAAGGTTTTGAAAGAGAACTATTTGCTCTTTCTTGAAAATCTCGGGATCGGAATACCAAGAAATCGGCACAAGGGTCTTCATTGTTAATTCTCCTCTTCAAGATTCTAGTTTTTAATTATAAACTTCAATCTTTATGGACTTTCTGAAGTATGAAAAAATTAAACTTGTTTTTATAATTCATAGGTAATACAAATTAGTTTGAGTTCTTTTTCTGCATCTTCAAGTAGCGTCCGCAGCCAAGTAATGCGATATTCAAGCTCCTCCTTATACTGGACAATCTCTTCTAGGGAACTGGAAGTCAGAGAAGCAACCGACTTAGGTGCCTGTTGAAATTCGCCTTGCATCTGAGCGATAAAATCTCCGACTTCCCCTTCGGGTTGCTCGACTTCTGCTCTCTTTTGACTCACTTTTCTTGCTAGTGCTTGATTTTCTTCGAGAGCCTCTTCAAGTGCTTGTTGTATCCGACTTAGTCGAGATTGCAAACCTTCCTTGGCGAGCTTCTGCTCTGCAAGATTATTCTCAAGTCCCGTCAGTTCAGCTTGCAAGCTTTCTCGGATTGTTCCTTGCTCCTCAAGTTTTTGTTGTAGCTCGCTCAAGCTTGTTGAGAGAGCTAACTTCAGATGAGGGAAATAGCTCCCTACTTCCCTCATCTCTTTGGGCAAAGCTAGTGACTCTAGATGAGTGGAAGGATTAAAATCTCCACTCCCTAATGCCCTCAACTCAAGCTGAATCTGATTGAAACCCCGCTCCATTTGATTAATTGTTATTAATTCCAAAGCAAAAGTAAATCCTCCTACAAGAATAGCCACAAGGGACGCTAGGAAAATCTGCCACGGCAGTTGGGATGGGAGAAGATTACTAGACTGCTGCTGAAGCTGGAGCGAGGAATGAATTGCTAGAAACACGGCTATAAAGACAGATAAAGTAACGATAATAGCTATCAATATCTGTTGTTTTTTGAGAGAAGCTCTCTGAAAATCACGAAACATTATTTGGCTTTTTTACTGGAACTAACATTATAGTCTTTAAAGACTATACTGTCTGGGGATTTAGGGATTTTTACTAAATTGGGTTTGGGCAATTTGCTGAGTTGCTTTTTCTTTGTAGGTCTCGAGGATTTATCCTAATTTATCGTCATCTTCTTCTATCAGCATATCCAAAGTGGAAAGTTCGCTGGCGACCTCTCCTTGTTCTGCCGCCAGTAAATTGGCTGCTCGATAGGCTTCTGCCGCTTCTTTGGTAAATCCTTGACGAGTATAAAGATCCCCCCATAATTTTTGTTTTTTGGCTTCTATGGGTTTTTTGTTCGGCAGATCGCGTAAAATCTCTGCTGCTTCATCGAGAGCATTGCTGGCAATTAAAGCCTCTATATAACCCATTTTGGCAACCACAGGAATTTTAGGATTTAATTGCTGAGCATCTTCAAAATTTTTGCGGGCGAGGTTATATTGTTTTTGTTTTAGGTAGATATTTCCTAGGGACTGATAAGCACTCCAAGCTGTGGGATTCATCCTCAGTGCAGACTCGATTTCATCAATTGCTGCCTTTGTATTTCCTTGTTCTTGGTAAATCTGAGACATGAGCAAGCGCCCTGGAGTTAACTGAGGGTTAAAGACCAGTGCTTTTTGAACTTGCTCTTTAGCTTGAGGGTATTTCTTTTGCTTTAATAAAACCCTCCCCATCCCCAGATAACCAGCAGGGGTAGTAGGGTCGATATTAAGGGCATCTTTAAAAGCTTCAATGGCCGAGTCCAGTTCATTTTGCTTGTAGTAAACATTGCCAACGGCAAGAGCAGCTTTAGCCATCATTGGGTCAATTCTCCTCGCCGACCCGAAGTGGATCAAAGCTCCTTCATAATCTTTTTGTTTTAAACAGATGCTGCCTATACCAAGATGAGCTTGCTTAGAGCCTGGGTCTTTTTCAAGGATTTCTTCAAAAGCCTCCCGAGCTTCATCATAGCGCTTTTCTTTCATCAGTTGAGACGCTGTTTTAATTGATGGGCTTTTTTGAGTAGGCTTGGTAACTCGCTTGACTTGGGGCGTAAACGACATTGAAGGATTCCTCCACATCAAATATTCACCTTCCGATTATACCGCTTCTTTTCCTAGTAATGCAATACCCAAGATTAACAAGGTCAGCGCATCTTAACAATTATTAACAAAATGAACTTTATTTGATGTAAGTTGCCTACCCCAAATTCAGGCATATTTGAGGAGAATTTGCCATCTCAGTTGTTAAGCAATAATCGACCAAATAGGTGGTTCTTCGTTACTTGGTATGGTTCGAGCGGGTGGCATAAATCGACTAAATCCTGGCTCTTCGGGAATTGTTATGCAAATAATTAACTTAAAATAAAATTCGATGAGAGTGCCTACGCTCAAAAGTAGCTGAAATCGATATAGGGAAGGACTTAAGGCATCAACAGGTTAAGACCAAAAGATAGACAATCGAGTTAAGATTTAATATAATAGTCAAAAACCCGAGTATTTTACTTATGA
>NZ_JASJFF010000599.1:0-1713 GCF_030065435.1 Microcystis sp. M53603_WE2 | reverse complement strand
GAATTAAATATAGATGAACGTATGTTGGGTTGAAGCATGAAACCCAACGCCTGCTCATGTTACGCTACCGCTAACCCATCCTACAAATAATTGTGCCTCCCTACTTAAGCTGCCCGCGAATTTAAATTGCTTGTTGAGATGAGGCACTCTTGCAACAGTAAAGGGATTTGAGGAGATTTAGCCAATCTTAAGGATAGGCGGTTAAAATGCGTCTTAGCCTATCTTAATGGTGGGGGAGGAAGTCTCTGGTTTTTGGGAAAGTCAGAACAATAGCTGGTTGTCTAGAGATGATGACAATGATCCTAAACGTGGTCAAATTGATTTCGCCGCTAATAAAAAAAAGTCGATTGACACAGGAACCAGTTAGCGGCCAAAATTGACTCTATTAGCCGTTGGCAAGCCTTAGAATTGATTGTGTAACAGGTTAATTAAGTCTAGCTCGATCTCGAAAAAAAACAACTAATAATGATCATCGCAGGAGAAAGAAGCGGAGTCGGTAAAACTACGATTACTCTGGCAATCTTGGCCTATTTAATCAGTCGTGGCGATCGAGTGCAATCTTTTAAAGTCGGGCCCGATTATATCGATCCCATGTTCCATAGTCATTTTACCGGTCGCCCCTGTCGCAATCTCGATCCGGTTTTAACTTCTGAAGACTATGTAAAAACCTGTTTTGCCCAACATTGTCAAAATGTCGATTATGCTCTGATTGAAGGGGTAATGGGGCTATTTGATGGTATTCAATTAAGCGATACTCAATTTCCCGATTATGCCAGTACTGCCCATATTGCCCGTATTTTAGGGCTTCCTCTGCTGTTAGTTATCGATTGTAGTCGTTTATCTACCTCTGTCGCCGCTATTGTCCGCGGTTATCAATCTTTAGACAAAAATCTCCATCTAGCCGGAGTTATCCTCAATCGGGTTGGTAGCGATCGCCACCGGCAATTACTGCAAACCGCCCTAGAATCGATCAATATGCCGATTGTCGGGGTTTTGCGTCGTCAAGATTCCCTGACAATTCCCGATCGCCATCTAGGATTGGTTCCCAGGGATGAACTAGGAGAAATCAGGCAACTGCAAGATCAACTGGCTTCTATTGCCCAAAACTGCTTTAATTGGGACATTCTCTTGCCTTTACTCACTATTTCTCCCCAAGAGAACCCGAAAAATCCCCCAGGAGCAAATAAGCTTTTTCCCCCTATCCGTATCGGTATTGCCAGAGATAAGGCTTTTAACTTTTATTATCCCGATAATCTCGATATTTTAGCCAATTTAGGCGCGGAATTAATCTTTTGGAGTCCCTTGCAAGGGGCAAATTTGCCCGAAAACCTGCAAGGGTTGTACTTTGGTGGCGGTTTTCCCGAAATCTTTGCCCCGGAATTAGCGGCTAACACCCCTATCTTAACTCAGGTGAGAAAAGCGATCGCCTCTGGAATGCCCACCTACGCCGAATGTGGGGGATTAATGTATTTATGTGACAAAATAGTTGATTTTGAGCAAAAAAATCATTCTATGTTGCAAATAATCCCCCAATCTGCTATAATGTCCCCGAAATTAACCCTAGGTTATCGGCAAGCCATCGCCAAACAGGAGACGATCCTGCTCAAACCAGGTCAACCAGTGCGCGGCCATGAATTCCATCGCTCCCAATTAAGCGGGGTGAGCGACGCACCGATTTATCAACTGCAAGCATTCCCCAAAAGTGCTATCAAT
>NZ_JASJFF010000108.1:0-6956 GCF_030065435.1 Microcystis sp. M53603_WE2 | reverse complement strand
ATTGTCAGGAAGGAGTCGGTCGTGCCTATCAAGATCAAGAACATTGGAGTCGTTTAGCAATTCTTAATGTGGCCCGCATGGGGAAATTCTCTAGCGATCGATCGATTCGGGAATACTGCGAGGAAATCTGGCGGGTACAACCGGTAAAGATTGAATTACCCGATTATATTCAAGCTAATGCCAGTTTATCGGTAAATTAGAACCAATCTAGGCAGTGGGAGCGTCTTCATCGATCCTACTGCCCACAGGTTAACTGGCCCTGGGCGACTCTAATCTAGATTTCTACGGGATTGACGGGGCTCGAACCCGCAACTTCCGCCGTGACAGGGCGGTGCTCTAACCAATTGAACTACAATCCCATTTTTGCGACAATTCTGATTATAACTTCATCACCCTGGTTATGTCAAGCACCTCTGGGAAAATTTTTTTTGAGGGAGTGGGGAGAGAGGAGATGGGGAGAGGGGGGAAACAATTGATAACTGGGTTGTTAAAGTTGGATTGGGAGTTAATCGTACTATCGATCAAAAACGGATTTGCTATACTTCAAACGGTCACAATGCGAGTTTTTGCGGCTCTTCTCGACTTTGTATGATAATCAGTGCTGATCATTCCTAGTAGTCTTGCTAGGCAAGGCTTTGAAGACTATAGTTCTGGAAAATTATCCCTATTCCTCTTCCTTCCACACAGAAACGAGAAGATCCGTTAGTTAAAGCCAAAAAATCCCAATCAAGTCAATCAGGAAAAATGTAAAGAATTATCAAAAAAAGTCCTTGAGCTAACACCCGCAGCAAAGACTTTGAGCTAGAATCCAGTTGTGGACAGACTAAGAAGGAGGTTTCTATGAAACTCAAATTGTTCGCTTCACTACTGGCAGCTAGTACGCTGGCTGTTGGGGCTTTGGCCATTGGTAGCCATCCTAGCTCGGCGCAAATGGATACCTACTTCTGTGGCAAATCGAAAGATGGCGTGCCTACTACCTATGCGCGTACTGCAACTGGAAAAAGAGTGGCAGTCATTCGATGGCAACAAAGAACGAGCAAGTTGACTCCTGAAGCTCGTTGTCAGACGGTCTCTGCCAAATTCCAGAAAGCTTACGAAGAAGGGTTACTGAATTACCTAACTTGGGGGATTCAGGACGGGCAGAAGGTGGTCTGCAGTGTTCGTCAATAGGGTGACACTTGCAGGGAAGGTTATATGTTATTCACGTTGCTCGACAAAAAAGACGATCCTACAAAAGTGGCTCAGGATGTCATGAATGGTGCTTATGCTGCTAGTGGCCCCGTGGTTCAATCTGAGGATGGTTCTCCTCAATATTACTACGACATGAATCAGTTCCTGCGCGAAGCACCAACTGAGGAATAAAACTAACGCTAAATAGGGCTAACCACAAGAAGTCTGCAAAGTTGCGTGAAGGGGTCAAGAGACATTCTAAACTGGTTAGAAAGTGAAGAAGGTCAATCTGTCTCCCTCATTAGTTTTTTTAGAAAATGGGGTAAGGCTCCATTAAGGAGACAAAAAGATGGTGGGGCAACAAACTAAGCATCGGTCAAAAGTTTTAGCAATCGGGATAAGTACCTTGTTGATGCTAACGATACCGGGTTTTTACCTGAGTATTCCTGCATCAAGAGTCTTTGCTCAACAGGCTGCCTCTCAGCTAACCTCAGAACAACTCAATCGGTTAGCCCGGTCTATTACTGTTAGAATCCATGCTGGTAACAGTAGGGGGTCGGGGACTTTGCTCTACAGGGAAGGTCAAGTTTATACTGTTTTGACCAACCAGCACGTCATGGAGTCAGAAACTGACTGCCGCATCCAGACACCAGATGGTCAAATTCATCAAGCTAAAGTAATTTCAGGAGTTGATTTTCGGGGCAGTGATTTAGCTCTAGTTCAGTTCCAATCTGGTGGTGACTATACTGTAGCTCCTCTGGGAAATTTATCGGACTTGAAGGAAGGAGATGAGGTGTTTGCCGCTGGATTTCCTTTTGAGACTGATTTGTCTGAGCCAGGAGGATTCGTTTTTAGAGCAGGGCGAGTGTCCCTGTTGCTGGAAAAAGCTTTAAAAGGCGGCTACTGGATTGGCTACACTAATGAAATCGAACAAGGGATGAGTGGGGGTCCCCTCCTCAATGGCGAGGGTAAAGTTATTGGTATTAATGGCATACACGGGCAGCCCCTCAGTTTTGGCGATCCCTTTGTCTATCAGGATAATTCTAGGCCCAATGACGAACTGCGGGAAAGGATGAAGCGTTCCAGCTGGGCAGTTCCCATCGAAATCTTAGCTCAAATAGCACCCCAATTCATTCCTGCCAACCTAACTCAACAGCAGTCTCCAGTCACCAGAGCTACTACCAATTCTAGTTCCCAGTTAGTCAACAAAATTAATGATATTGCCAAAGAAACTTCAGTATTAATCACTTGGCCAACTAGCAATGGTTCAGGGGTTATTATAGCCAAAGATGGTAACACATACTACGTCCTCACGGCTGCCCATGTAGCGAGGGGAAATAGAGACCTGAAAGCAGTTACTCATGATGGTCAACAATATACGTTGAACAAAATAAAAGTTTGGGAGAAGGTTGACTTAGCCTTATTGCAGTTCACCAGTAATCAACCCTATCAAGTCGCTACTTTGGGAAACTATAACTTAGGACTTGAAGATAGCTTGGCTTTTGTCTCTGGCTGGCCAGGCTCGAAACAAGCTACCACGGCAACGGTAAATTCAGCCCGTCAATTTAATACTGGGTTTCTTTTAGGTTGGTTAAGGGGAACTAATGAGGCATTAAATGCTCGTTCTTTTTCCCAAGGTTACGAGTTAGTATATACCAACATCACTGAAGGCGGAATGAGTGGCGGTCCAGTGTTTGATTCAGAGGGTCGCCTGATTGGAATTCATACCATTATAGAGGGGGTCATAGATGACCAAGAAAGCCCTACTCCGCAAAATCGAAAACCTTTACTGGCACTAGGTTATAGCTTGGGTATCCCGATCCGTACCTTTCTAAACAAGATCAAACAGGAAAAAATTTCTCTAAATTTTAAAGAAGAGACTTCTTTACCACAGCGACTAACAGATACAGAAAAAGATGAAATTGTCAGTTTCTCTTTAGAGTTAAAAGAACTGGGAAGCAGTGCTGATGAGATTGATTGGCTGAATTATGGAAATAAACTGTGGCGATTGCGTCGATATCAACAAGCACAGATAGCTCTGGAAAAAGCGATCGAGATTAAGCCATCCTATGAAGCTTGGTTTGTTCACGGCATGGCACTGAAAAGTCAGAAAAAATATCAAGAAGCCAAAAAATCATTTCAGAAAGCTCTTACATACAAACCTGAATATAAAGTCGATAAGGATCTAGCTTTGCGTCAAGTGGGAGACTCAGCCTGGTATTCAGGAGACTACGAAGAAGCAGTTAAAGCTTTTAAAGAGGCGATTGAACTTAAACCTGATGACTTCATCCTTTATAACTGGCTAGCAGTTCCATTGAATGAATTAGGGCGTTATCCAGAAGCACTCAAGTCTGGCAATAAGGCGATTAAAATTAAACCAGACCATGCTGAGAGCTACTTTCGTCGTGGGCAAACCCGTCGGTACATGGGAGACTATCGAGGAGCAATCGCCGATGTCAATGAAGCTTTGCGCCTCCAACCAGATTTGGCGATCGCTTACCAATTCCGAGGCACACTGAAGTCAGAACAGGGAGACAATCAGGGAGCGATCGCCGATATTAATGAAGCGTTGCGCCTTCAGCCCGATAATGCCGGGGCTTATGCTGCTCGGGGAATTGTCTACGCTAGGATGGGAGACCAACAGAGACTTGCTGAGGACTTCAATAAAGCTCTAAGTCTCCAGCCTGACGATGCCTGGATTCATCAAAATCGTGGTTACGCCCGTTTTATCCTAAAAGACTATCAGAAAGCAGTTGAGGACTACACTGAAGCCATCCGCCTTGCTCCTGAATCAGCCTATCAATTCTACACGGAGCGGGGGTTTGTCCGCTATCAGCAGGAAGACTATAAAAAAGCTATTGAAGATTACACTGAGGCTTTGCGCTTCCGTCCTAACTATGTCATGGCTTATGTTCGCAGGGGGGAAGCTTACGCTAAGTTAGGGAATCAGCAGGGATTTACTGAAGATTTCAAGAAAGCTCTCAGCCTCCAGCCTGACAATGCCTGGATTTATACTGAGAGAGGAGATACCTACTTTTTTCTAAAGGACAAACAGAAAGGGATAGGAGATTACGACGAAG
Source organism: Microcystis sp. M53603_WE2 (assembly GCF_030065435.1). Classification (NCBI taxonomy): domain Bacteria; kingdom Bacillati; phylum Cyanobacteriota; class Cyanophyceae; order Chroococcales; family Microcystaceae; genus Microcystis; species Microcystis sp. M53603_WE2. Next base: position 2,706 of record NZ_JASJFF010000108.1, on the reverse strand, counting down.
CTATACGTCTTGCTCCTGAATTGGCCGATTTTTACTATAACTGGCGCGGCAATCAGTTTTATGGACAGGAAGACTATAAGGCTGCGATTGTAGATTACACCAAAGCCATTGGACTCAAACCCGACGAGGCTTGGTATTATTACAACCGAGGGGATGCTTACAGGCTTCAGGAAGACTATAAAGAAGCCATTGCCGATTACACTGAAGCGATTCGCCTTAAACCTGACTTAGCTGATGCCTTCAATGGACGGGCTATTACTTATGCGCGTCAGAAGAACTATCAAGGAGCGATCGCTGATTACACGGAAGCGATTCGTCTTGACCCTAAATATGACGAAAATTATTACTCCCGCAGTCAAGTTCGTCAAGAGTTAGGAGATTTGCAGGGGGCATTAGCTGATTTAAATGAAGCAGTGCGCCTCGATCCTGATGATGTTGGCAATCTTCGAGAACGTGGAGATATTCGCCGTCAACTCAAAGACTATCAAGAAGCGATCGCTGATTACACGGAAGCAATACGTCTTAAACCTGACTTCGCTGATGCCTACAATGCACGAGGGCTGGCTTACCATCTTCAAGAAAAATATCCAGAAGCTATCAAAGACTATAGTGAAGCTGTTCGTATCTATCCTAAACCCTTTTACTATGGCAACCGAGGAGAAGCTCACAGACTCCAGGGAGACTATCAAGAAGCGATCACTGATTACACCGAAGCCATAGGTCTTAAACCTGACTTCGCTGATGCCTACAATGCACGAGGGTTGGCGAAGGCCGAGATAGGAGATAAACAAGGAGCAATTGAAGATTTGCAAAAAGCCGCACAACTTTTCCGTGAACAAGGGAATGACGATGCCTATCAAGTAGCACAGACAAAAATTCGAGAAATTCAAGGCATAAGCACAGAGGATGAACAGGTAAGTCGAGGCAATCCTCAAAATGTAGACGCTCATCTCGGCCGAGGTATTGCCAGCTATAAAAGAGAAGATTATCAGACGGCGATCGCTGAATATAATGAGGCTATTCGTCTCGCTCCTCAGAATGCTTTTGCTTACAATTTGCGAGGTAATGCTTATTTTGCTCAGGAAAATTATCAGCAAGCTATCAAAGACTATACCCAGGCTATTCGTCTAAATCCTAAGTTTGCTGTAGCCTACTCGAATCGGGGAAATATTTACTACGAATTAGAGGAATATAAGTCTGCTGTTTCTGATTACACCGAAGCGATTCGTATTAAACCTGATGATGCTGATTTCTACTTCAAACGGGGAGATGCTCGTGATCAATCAGAAGACTACTCAGGGGCAATTGCCGACTATACCGAAGCTATCCGTCTCAAACCCGACTATACCACAGCTTATTACTATCGAGGGATTAGCAAGTCTAAACAGAAAGACTATCAGGCGGCTATTTCTGATTACAGCCAAGCGATCAGTCAACTTAACTATTCTGGCATCGGAGTTCGCTTTGTAGATCGTGAGGGAATGCCTGGAATGTTTATTGGAGAAATCTTTAAGAATTCGCCAGCGGATCGGAGTTCGCTCAAAGTCGGAGATCAAGTTGTCGCTCTTAATGGCGAATCTACTCTTAATAAAACAACTGAAGAATTACAGCAACTCATTAATAACCAGGTCTTAAAAAAGGAAATTCTTGAAGTTACCTTAAAAATTAAACGGGAAGGACAAAGGGAATTTGATTTAACATTAATCAAAGCTCCAGTTATCAACCCTAAATCAGCAGAAATTTACATGAGTCGAGGTACTGCTTACCGCAAGTCAAACAATCTTCAAGGTGCGCGGGAAGATTTCCAAACAGCCGCCGATCTTTATCGACAACAAAATAATATAGAAATGTACCAAACAGCATTGGAAAAACTCAAAGAGATTCAGTAGAAGTCAGCATGAATGTAGTTGATTTAATTAATTTAGTTAGTGTATAATTTGTGTAATCCAGAATTAATGAGTTACTTTGGTGCGAGATAAAAATCTGGTTTGTTTAACTTAAAATACCTGTAATCAGTCAACATTAGCAAGATGAAACAACTATCCAAAAGTCACCAAAAATATCAAGGAAGAATCTTGTCAGACTCGATCATTTCACCCCAAGAATTAGCATTACGCAAAACTAGAAGAGATGAACTCGGTAGGCGCTGTCGAGAGATTTTTGAGCAAATACGTCCAGAATTGATCGAGAAATATTATAACTGGTTTATTGCTATTGAAGCCAATAGTGGAGATTATTTAATTGACCCTACCCTCGAAGGTTTAATGCAAAAAATTCGCCATCAATATGCGAATACAGAAGTTAAATTGACTACTTTCCGCCTCAATGAAACAGGAGCCTGTGGCATGATATGATTGTAGGCATATTTGGAGAAAATGGAGAGTTACTCTTTGAACCCACATTCCGCACCCTCAACTGTCACATAAGCTGTCCCCCTCCAGAGACTTGAGTAAAAATACTTATCTGGTGAAGGTTTTCTCGGTGGCCGTTAGGGGGATATTGAGACCCCTAATTATGAAAAAATAGGAATTGTTGGAAAACTTAGGCAGTGGGCTGTTCGACCATGAATCAATCAACAGAAATTGAAGTCAAAAATCTAGACCATCTGGGATTAGTAGCCGGAATTATCGATGAAATAGGAATCGTTGAAATTATCAACGAACAAGTCTCAATTGAGCGAGGAGAAATTGTCACAGCTGGGCAAGT
>NZ_JASJFF010001072.1:0-1840 GCF_030065435.1 Microcystis sp. M53603_WE2 | reverse complement strand
TAAATCCTTATCTGGCAAAAGATTTAACTGATTAGCTCGCTCTAGATCAAAAACAATTGACAAAAATCGTCCAATGTCTTTCTCTATAAGGGTTCCATCTCTTATAACCCCCGTCCATTACATAACACAAACCGAAGAACCACTAAAGTTGTCATATCTCCTTCTTCTCGATCAGAACCAAAAAGCCCAAAATAAATAATGAAAACGTCAGCCAACAAGCAATTTTTGCTTTATTATAAGACTAATCCCCACAAACCGTAAGCGATTTATGTATCAAGTCACCGTTGATTACGCCAAAGCCAACCTAGAAGAACTCTGCGATCGCACTGAAAAAGAACCCGATGGAGTAGTGATCGTTCGTGAAAATCGCAGTTATATTCTCATTACTCAAGAAGAATGGGAATCCTTAGCTGAAACCTCCGAACTCATGCAAGATCCCAAACTATTACAACATATTGCATCAGCACGACGAGAATATGCCGCAGGAGAAACCCTCACAATGGAACAAGTATTTGGATGACAACCTACACAATTGTCTTTTCTAAACAAGCGCGAAAAGATACCGACGAACTCACCCAAAAACAGAAAGTCAAACTTCAAGAAATTTTAACTAACATAATTGCAATTAATCCCTATATTGGCAAATCCTTAAAAGGCGATTTAGAAGGCTTGTATTCCTATCGCCTAAATCGAAAAGATCGTCTGCTTTATGAAATTTATGAAGACGATAAAACTATTCTGATTATTCGTACCAAAACACACTATGGAGATTAGGTAATAGCGGTCATAACCACTGAATTCATCCCCGTTTATAATATAGCTTGATCCTGTTAGGCAAAAATAGTAGTGATGCCGATCACTACCAGGAAAAAGACGGAAGAAATGCACTTCAGGAACTAGCCAAATTAAATCAAGGAGACAACCCATGAATTATCACTATAGTATTTATATTCAATGGTCACAAGAAGACAACAAATTTATCGCCCATCTCCCTGAATTTGTCTCCTATGCTCATACTCACGGCGAAACCTACAATGAAGCGCTACAAAATGCCCTTGAAGTTCTAGATTTCCTTATCGAAGACTACACTGCACGAGACAAATCTCTACCAATTTTTCAGGCTATTTCCCCATAGCTAAAATATACTCTATTACAATCAAAACGTATTTTATCTGAGCAATTATGGCTGAATTAAGTTCAAAAATTACGGCAATTATTTATTCTGGTGAACAACAAGGATATGTGGCCGAATGCGCGGAAATTTCGGTTGTTACCCAAGGAAATACCTTGGATGAGGTGGTTAATAATCTCAAAGAAGCTGTCTTATTACATTTAGAAGGAGAAGAGCCTATTGAGTTTGGTCTAGTTGCCAAACCTTCTCTACAGATTACGGTTGAGTTACAGCCTGAATATGCCTAAACTGAAACAACTATCAGGCAAAGACGTGATCAAGATTCTCGCTCGATTTGGCTTTACTATTCACAGTCAACGAGGAAGTCACATTAAATTGCGTCGTGTTATCTCCCAGAGAAGAGAGACTTTAACTATTCCCAATCATCGAAAACTTGATCCTGGAACCTGTTAGGCAATTTTCAAATAAGCAAGTCAATATATTCTAGAATCAGAGCTTTATCCTTATTTCTATGATTTATAGAAAAAGTTAAGTGAAGCGGGGTTAAAATGATCGACAAATATCTAGCCCACATTCCGCACCCTCAACTGTCACATAAGCTGTCCCCCTCCAGAGACTTGAGTAAAAATACCTAGCTGGTGAAGGTCTTCTCGGTGGCCGCTAGGGGGGTCTTGAGACCCCTAATTATGAAAAAATAGGAATTGTTGG
>NZ_JASJFF010000992.1:0-1698 GCF_030065435.1 Microcystis sp. M53603_WE2 | reverse complement strand
CTCTACTCTAGATACAGTCAACGGTACAGCCATTTTCAAAGGGAAAATGTACCCAGTAGCGTCTTTTCAATTTTTTCTGAGAAGCTCCAGGCAGTAAGGGTTTTGTTAATTTTTTAGTATTTCTGTATGGGGGAAGTCCAGTAATAAAATTGATTTATTGATAACGGCCGAAAAATCAGGGGCGATCGCACCTTTGCTCTCGGTGAAGGTGTCCCGTCAAGATTGGTTTGGTCATCCCAATATTCAACGCTGGAGAAATGTTTTTCCCTTTGGCAAAGATCTCCTCGGTTTTAGCTCTCCCGCACCCGTAGTCACCCCGAAAAGTCCCCCCGCTGCCGTTAATCCCACGCCATCTCCAGCACCATCTCCCAGTGCTACCACTCCTCCTCCTCCTGCTTTACCCTTCGAGGACGAGCCGAATAATGCTCCCCCAATCCCCATTCCTAACCAAAGATTAACCACTCCAGCTAATCGTTAATTGATAGGAAAAGGAGGGACTTTCGGCAGACATATTGACTTTTAAGTGGCAAAACGGGGCTGAAACCAGTCTAGGGGAAAAATATCATCTTCTTGGGCGGTTTCTGTCCAACCGGTGACGCTCTCAAAACAAGTCCCCGTCAAGTTAGCACCCCTCAAGTCCGCTCCCTGTAGATTTACTTCTTGTAAACGCGCTCCCGCTAGATTAGCACCCGCTAAATTGGCCCCGCGTAAATCACTACCCGTCAGACGTGCCTCGCTAAAATTAGCCCTTTCTAAATTGGCCCCTTGAAAGTCCACCTCTTTCAGAAAAGAGCCGCTAAAATTGGCTTCCCTTGCGGAAATCTGACGACATTTAGCCCCACTTAACCGCGCCTCTTGCAAATTAGCCCAATTGAGATTAACTTTATCTAGGGTTGCCTCCAAGAGATTAACTAAGTATAAATTCGCCCCGCATAAATTCGCCCCGCATAAATTCGCCCCCCGGAGATTAGCATGGGAAAGATCCGCCCCACTTAATCGCGAGTTACGCAGGTTTGCCTGAACCATAAAGGCCCCGGTGAGATTGGCTTTGGTTAAGTCCGCTTCCACTAATTGCGCTTGACTTAATTTGGCATAGGTTAAATTCGCCCAATTCAAACTCGCTCCCCGCAGATTTGATTTAGTCAGAAAAGAGCGACTCAAATTAGTTCCGCGCAAATTGGCTGCAGCAAAATTGACGGCAATCAGAGTCACTTGTTGTAGATCTAGACTCATCAAGTCAATGGCTAAAAAATCCCGCTCTCCTTGTTCGTAGCGTCTTAGTAACTGATTAACTTTCATCTCCCTTCTTCTACTTTAAGACGGTGGTTAAGAAGTAATCAACAAAAGCACCTAAAAACTTTGTCCGATAACTCACTCTGCTTTTAGATGAGCAATTTACGAGGCCCTCCTTTGAGTTTATGTAAAGTTTTTTTTCGATTTTTTAAGGGAAGATAACCCGAACAGCAAGTTAATTTTAATCATAGTTAAATAGCTTGGCTAAAACAGTTGGACTGGTTTTCCCAATTCTACCCCAGTCCATCGGGTAATTAGTATCTAAAACTACTCTTGTTAAAAAACTTATCTATTGTTCAAACTCGATTATATTTAACCCAGCCAATTATCCCTATTTTCTCGGATCAGGGCGGTGGAGCCGAGAGGACTTTCAGGCTATTTTTACCCAAATCAATAGAGACGTTG
>NZ_JASJFF010000672.1:0-2402 GCF_030065435.1 Microcystis sp. M53603_WE2 | reverse complement strand
GAACCCTTATAGAGAAAGGCATTTAGCGATTTTTGTCAATTGTTTTTTATCTAGAGCGAACTAATCAATTAAGTCTCTTGCCAGATAAGGATTTAGTCGATTTATGCCCCCCTATCGAACCATACCAAGTAACGAAGAACCAGATAATGCCTATATTGCCAGTTTACCCGAATGGGGAAAATACGCTCGCACTCACGGCAACACCTATCAAGAAGCCATTGATAATGCCCAAGAAGTTTGAGAAGATTTGGTAGATATATATACTCAAGAAAATAAACCTTTGCCCTCGCCAAAACTATTACAAATAGCTGAGAAAATTACTAATGACTAACCTCCCAACTATTCTAGGACTAAAAGTAGGTTTTTCTCCCGGAGAAAATGATTTCAACAAAAACTTAACACAAATTCACTCAAAAACTATTGACTCGGCAAAAAAGAGGTAGTACGATGGAGAATCAAGAGCAATTAGGTCGGATTTACCATGATGAAAACCAAAAGAGAATCAAAAAAACATGAATTAGAACCCCTACAAAGTTTAGAATTACCCATTTTTTGACGACAGGAAATACCAAGATTACAGCTACCGTTAAACCTATTACAACAATCAAGAGAGGATAAATTATGATGACATTAGAACAAGCTCTTATGACAGTTAATGAACTACCTATTGAACAGAGAGAAATGTTAATAGAAATTGTCAAAAATCAAATGATAGAATCCTATCGAGACGAAATAGCCCGAAATGCTAAAGAAGCGAGGGAAGCTTTTCAAAGAGGAGAATTAAAACCGCAACCTTTAGAAGATATTATTGATGAATTAAAAACCCTATTAACAGAAGATGAATGAAAGAGATTATTGCAACACAGAAGTTTAAACGGTCATTTCGTAAATTTGTCAAGCGTAATGCTCAACTTGAACAAAAAATTATTGAAACATTAAAGCTAATGCAAGAAGATATTTTTACCCCTCAGTTAGCCACTCATTCATTACAAGGAAAATTATTAGGACTAAAAGCTTGTTCTTGTGGTTATGATTGTAGAATTATATTTTCTTTAGAAAGACCAGAAACTAATGATAAGGAGCAAAAAGAAGTAATCATTCTAATTGATATTGGTACTCATGATCGGGTTTATTAAACTTAATTTTTAACCTCATTTTTCACCTAACTTACTCTGATTCACTAATCATTAATAAAATGACTCAAATTCTCTCGATTCCAGGACTAAAAGAACTACAAAAACAAACCCAAGGCGCATCAGAAATAACCATCGCCATTCTCGATGGTGTAGTTGACACTAACCACTCCTGTTTTAACGGGGCAGACCTAACCCGTTTACCCACCCTCGTCCAGCATCAAGCCACCGCGGGGCAAATGTCCACTCACGGAACCCATATTGCCAGCCTCATCTTCGGACAACCCAACAGCGAAATCCCTGGCATTGCCCCCCAGTGTCGAGGCCTACTCGTACCCGTCTTCTCCGACGATAACCGCAAACTCTCCCAACTCGATTTAGCGAGGGCGATTGAACAAGCCGCCGAAAAAGGGGCAAAAGTGATTAATATTAGCGGCGGTGCCCTCACTGATATGGGAGAAGCCGAAGACTGGCTAATTCGCGCCGTCGAGATGTGTAACGAGAGAAATATTCTTATCGTTGCCGCTGCTGGCAATGATGGCTGTGAATGCCTGCAAGTTCCGGCAGCCCTTCCCGCCGTCCTAGCGGTGGGTGCTGTTGATGCTAGAGGGCATCCCCTCGACTTTAGTAATTGGGGGGAAACCTACCAAAGTCAAGGCATCCTTGCCCCTGGAGAAAACATCTTAGGGGCAAAACCAGGCGGCGGGACTGTGCAACTGAGTGGGACCAGCTTCGCCGCGCCCATTGTGGCCGGAGTAGCCGCCCTATTACTCAGCTTGCAGGTGCAGCGAGGAGAAACCCCCAATCCTCACGCAGTCCGGGAAGCGATACTAAAAAGCGCGCTCCCCTGCCAATATGCCGACAGCGAAAATGAACCAAAATGTTTAGCCGGAGTGTTGAACATTTCTGGGGCAATTCAACAACTAACAGGAGAAACCATGTCCGAATCTGTGGAAACCCAAGCAACAGTAGAAGCATCGGGCTGTGGCTGCGGTGGTACGCCCGAAACCCCTGAGGCTCAACGCCAAAATCTCGAACTGAGTGCCGCAACTAGCGAACCGGTAATCCCCGTCGCCCAAATTCCCAATCCTGTCACCACCTCTCAAGGAGTATCCATGCCCGAAACTACTAAGCTAAAACGCACTTAAACCACCTAAAATAGAAATAGTAACTTGAGAAAAATCCTACTTATGCCAGCCAAAGATTTCCTAGACTTAGAAGAAAAGAAAAACTTACAAAAAGCTCTTAAAGAAGAAGAAAGAGCAGAGG
>NZ_JASJFF010000132.1:0-4016 GCF_030065435.1 Microcystis sp. M53603_WE2 | reverse complement strand
TCCCGTCACTGCCTTACGTTATTTCACCGTTTATGGACCGCGGCAACGTCCCGATATGGCTTTCCATAAGTTTTTTCAAGCAGCGATCGCAGGTAAAGCTATCGGCATCTACGGGGATGGCAAACAAACCCGGGATTTTACCTTTATTAGCGATGCTGTAGCCGCTAATTTAGCCGCTGCCGTAGTCCCGGAAGCGGTGGGTGAGGTGTTTAATATTGGTGGTGGTAGTCGCGTGGTATTGTTGGATGTCTTGGATACCATGGCAAAAGTCATCGGTAAACCTATCGAGCGATCGCATCAAGGACTCGCCCGGGGAGATGCCCGTCACACCGCCGCCGATGTCACCAAAGCCCGTACTATTCTAGGTTATAATCCCCAAGTCTCTTTAGCCGAAGGATTAGCCCAAGAATGGCAGTGGATTCAGGAATTATATTGTTAATGGTTAGGGTGTGTTAGGGCATCGTGACACACCTAAAAATCCCATCACGGGAGCAATTGCTTAATAATCAAAAAATCTCCCCGTAAAAGGGAGATTTTGGCCAATATCTAGGGTTATACCCCGACAAATTACACCAATTTCAGATCGGGATAATTGGCGAGAATGTCGTCTTGACTGAGAATATCACCCTCGCTTTGAGGAGTCCAAATCACTTCTACCGCTAAAAGTCGATCGCCTCCCATACTACCAATTTGTTGCAGGGCTTGTTTCAAGTCTTGGGAATCATTAATTTTGGCTAGAGAAAATTTACCGACAATGCCGGCTAAAATAGTCACCAAAATATAGCCTTCCGGTGCGCTTTTAGCTAATTCCCCAGCCGATTCGGGTAAAATATTGTCTCTAGAACCTTGACGCAGTTGATTATTGTAATTAGTTAAGGTTTCCGCCGTTAATTTACCGCGTTCGTTGAGAGACCACTGATTAAACTTCGCTTCTGCACTGCTGAGGCTGGTTTGTTGGCAATCGACGTTACCATAAACCCAGTATTCCGGATGACGTAACAGGGCGAGGGCCGATTCTTGTAAGACTTCGACGCGTCCCTCGGAGGTGCTAGTATCCACAGTTAGGGCGATTTGATTTAATTCTTGTTGCAGATAACGGGCATTAGCCAACAAACCCACCTGTACTTTAGCCACGGAGACGGTTTCATAACCGGATTCTATCGTCATACCATTCTCATCACTGCCTCCACCATTACGGAAAGCATTAACGAGGAAATTGGCAATAGCAAAAAAGATTAACAGAGAAATTAAGCCACCGCCACCACCACCCCAAAAGAAGGGTAAGAGGAAGGGAAAACCAATACCTCCACCGTAACCGGGGGAACTGTAACCACCACCTCTAGAAGGGCTAATACTGCGACTAGGGGCGCGAAAACTACCGCCCCCCATTCTACCCCCCGATGCCGCCAAAGCACTGGAAACATTGCCTAAAATCAGCGTTGTCACTAATCCTAGAACTAATAGCGGCTTGGCAAGCGATCGAACTTTAGTTAAAATTTTGTCAATCATAAGAACACCGAAGCAACCCTTTATTTACTAGGATAACCAGTTTCTCCCTCAGGGATAGACAAACCCCGAATAGGGATAACCGAATCAGTGATCAGTTATCAGTTATCAGTGATCAGATTTGAGTTTTCAGTTCACTGTTTACTGTTTACTGATCACTGACAAAACCCCCACCCCCAAATTTATGACTTGGAATTTCTCTTCTCCGACGGATTCGCCCTTAAGCGATCGCGAAGTACCCTTAGAAAGTCATCATCTCTGGGGTAAACGTATTGCTTTACTGGTGACGGGAGGGATTGCGGCCATGAAAGCGCCGCTAATTGCCCGATCTTTGCGGAAATTCGGGGCTACAGTCGTGGCTTTTGTCTCAGAAGAAGCTTTAAGATACGTCACTAAGGAAGCTTTGGAATGGAGTACGGTTAATCCCGTAATTAGCCAATTAACGGCAAAAGCAGAACATTTAAGCGATCAATCTCCCTTTGATCTTTATTTAGTCGCCCCCGCTACCTATAACACGATTAATAAGTTTCGTTACGGAATCGCTGACGGAGTGATCACTTCATGCTTGGCCTCGGCCTTGGGACGACAGGAAAAGGGAAAAACTAAAATTCTGCTTGTCCCCACCATGCACGGCAGTTTACATAATGCTATTCTGACCGAATCTTTGCAAACTCTCGATCGCTGGGGAGTCCAGATTATGTCACCCCGGGATGATTACGGTAAGCACAATCTCCCCGGGGAAAAAGAGATCACAGTGGCAGCCTGTGGGATTCTCAGTAATTCTGTCCTGAAAAATAGGCCGATTTTAGTCACTGGTGGACCCACACCCGTTATTATCGATAATATTCGTCGTTTAACCAATCGTTTTACCGGACAATTAGGAGTCGCTATTGCAGAAGAATTGTACCTGCGCGGGGCAAAGGTGCAATTAATCCACGGACGCGGCAGCTATACACCTCCCGCTTATTTACCCCATGAAATTATTGAAACTTATGACGAGTATCTAGGGAAGGTTATGGGAGAATTAGGCAGTAAAGATTATAAATTTGGAATTTTTTCGGCAGCAGTGGCAGATTATCGCTTAGAAAGCCCTTTTTACGGCAAAATTCCCAGTGGTGGGCAGTTAAATCTTAATTTTGTGCCGACGGAAAAAGTGATTGACAAGGTGAGAGAAAAATTTCCCGATTTAGAGATGGTCACTTTCAAGTATCAGGAAGGAGTCAGTCAGGAGGAGTTACTGGAAATCGCCCGTAAACGCCTAGAAAAGGGCTATCAGGCCGTCATTGCTAATAGGGGTGAGGAAAAGGGCGATCAAGGGGAACAGGTGGCTTATTTGGTCACAAAAGCGGCATTGGGGAAATTTATCGGCAAAAAAGCGATCGCTATTGGCATCGCCGAATATTTAGAACAGCGAGCCAAAAATGTTACAATCAAAAAAATTTAATATTTTTTAATATTAATTTGCAAAAATTTAGGGTAACACAGTCATGGGTAACATCAACTTCGTCAAAGAGAATAAGATCGTGGTAGCGGCAGATGGAGCGAATTTACGAGAGAAAGCAATCCAGAATGGCGTTGATATCTACACTTTTGGCGGTAAATTGATGAATTGTGGCGGTTACGGTCAGTGTGGTACTTGTATAGTGGCAATTGTCGAGGGGATGGAAAATCTCTCGGCCAAAACCGACTTTGAACAGCGCTGTCTGAAGAAAAAACCCGAAAATTATCGTTTAGCCTGTCAAACCAGCGTTAATGGCCCTATTAGCGTCCAAACTAAACCAAAATAGCATTTAAGCGTCATGCCCCACCCCCAGCAACGCACCGGTGGGGAAGGTGCGGCGATCAGAACCATTGAGGCGTTCGATACCAGTGAAAATTGCCAGACAATATCACATAATTCCCTGAACGACTTTTTCAGCAGACCCTAATTGATGTCTTGGGAAGACATCTCAGCGGATTTTTGTGATTTTTTCGCTGCTTTTTTGCCAGCCAAGGGCTGACAATCAAGAGATTTGCTAGAAAATATCAGCTTTACTGCATTTAAACTGCCTATCTCAATGGAACGAGAGGACTCCCGTTAAACCGCTACGCGGTTTAACGGGAGATAAATCGCCACCGGAATGAAACTAACGCGGTAGCGTTTCCACTTTCGGGGAGTTTTTTTGGTTCTCGACGTATTTTTTTAGTTGTTCGACAGTAACGCCGCCACAACTAGCCACGAAATAACCTCCCGTCCAAAAATAAGGTTTATTGTCGAAATACTTGGCCGCCAAATCCGGAAATTCTTTTCTAATTAGGGTCTGCTGAAAAAGTTTTTCCTGGGGGTAGGAGTCAGTAGCCGGTCGTCAGGAGCCGGTCGTTTCAGGCTTTGTTGCCCTTGTTTTTTGTACCAAGCGATGTACTACAAGAAGGATAATGCAAGGTTTTTGAAAGTCCCAATCCTATTTTCGCAGCATGAACATCGGACTTTAACAGGTCAAAAGCTTTATTTTAAAAGGGTTTTACCATTA
>NZ_JASJFF010001086.1:0-7689 GCF_030065435.1 Microcystis sp. M53603_WE2 | reverse complement strand
ATGCAAGGGTGATGCAAGGGTGATGCAAGGGTTTTAAGAGATTCTAGCAGATTTAAGTGCATTTGGGAAGCTCTCAATCAAGCTAAAAGCCCTTTCCTGTAAGGTTTTTAGATTTATTCAGCAAACCCTACCTAAGCAAAATTAATTACACATATCTAACCCCCCCTTGCCTCTTGCCTCTTGCCTTTTGCCTTTCTTCACTAGGAAATTTATTTTGCACGACTACTTAGCATGGTTTGCTGTTTGGTTGGTTTCCTTTTTAATTTTATCAGCTAATTTCAACGGGCTGGATATACCATTAATTCGAGATGAACGAGGTTATGCTTTACCCTGTGATTATATTCGTTATAATCCTATGCGGTAGGGGTTTTATTTAAAATCCCAAGATCGCCCTGTCCGTATCTATTGGTTGATTGATGAAGGTTTTTATCGCTCTGATTTGGGTACGATAACAATTCCTGACAGTATGGGCAATGAATGATGCGGGAGATGTTAGGGCAATGTAAGGCATCGCAATTTGGATTTAAGTGTTTTGAAAAAGCAAAAGGTGCATGGGATGTATCCTACGTGATTGGCGATCGCACTATCTACCCAAGCGAAGAAGGGGCTTTTAACCCCTCTTAAAAATTGCATTATAATTTATGTCGTAATGGATATTAAGCGTTAACCAATTGCTGTGCTAATTTCTTTAATCGCTCTTTTCCGCCACAATGATTTAGATAATGGTCTGCTGCACGAGATAATGCTGTGAGATTAGCTTCATCTGCCTGAAATGTGGAAATATCGGAAGTAATGACAGGCTGGATACGTTTATAATTATCCTTCAACAGTTTTTTTGCGGTATAGTCTGTGACATCGGAGGAGCCATCTGAAAATACATCCATTAGTGGAATTTGATTATGAATGTTAACCCAATCAAATCCGCCCCAAGTTGTTGCTTCTTCTGCACTAATACGACGATTAACTTGTCCTGTCCCAAACGAGGCTACGAAAATTTTATCTAGTGGTTTACCATTTTCAATTGCTTCAGCGATCGCGCATAGGGCAGGATTATTGGCGACAACTCCTCCATCAATTAACGGAATACACTTTTCGTCAGAATGTTGAGGTATTGTTGTTGTTTTCTTTATTAAGTCGCCTCGACGAATTCTGTCATTATCTGGACGATCATAGTCTGTTAAAGCGTCTAAATAGGCTTTATCTTTCAGCAGATAACCCGCAAAAGCGACGGGAGCGGCAGAAGAGGAACGGCAGACTTGCCACACGGGAAGAGTTGCATATCTTGCTTTATATTTAGCGTCTTCTAATTTCTTTTTATCTAATTGTTCTGAAGTGTAGTTTGTAGTATCTTCGTTGTGTTGAACCGTACCTCGACTGACAAAAATTACGGCTTCTCGATTATAGGTATCGTAACTGGTTACTAGAGTCGGTTTTGGTAAGTCTTTAAAGAGCAAAGTTTCAGGAAAAATGTTTGGTTTCTTAAGAACATTTTCTAATCCTTCTTCTTCAAAGAGGGGAAGGGAAGGATCTTTTTCTTTGATTCGTCGCCATACTTCTGGCCATACGTTGGAGAATTTTTTTAGGTCTAGCTCTTTGAAAATGGTTTGACCATGTTCGTTATAAAACCCTAAAATTTGTGTGGCGGTCATTCCATTGGCAAGGCCACAGGCAATGATGCTTCCTGTTGAAGTTCCCGCGAAGAAATCAGGTTCTTCGTTACTTGGTATGGTTCAATAGGGGGGCATAAATCGACTAAATCCTTATCTGGCAAGAGACTTAATTGATTAGTTCGCTCTAGAGCAAAAACAATTGACAAAAATCGCCAAATGCCTTTCTAAATAAGGGTTCCATCCCTTGTAATCCTCGTCCATTGCATAACACAAACCGAAGAGCCAGAAATCAAAGCAATTAGTAAGGTTATATTCAGGATTAATTGCCTTAATTTCGTTTTCTAGTGTTACTAATAAGGTTGCGGTAAGCATTCCTCGAATACCACCACCATCTAAGCTTAAAATGCTGAAGTTTTTTGAGTTTTCCATGATTGATTTCTCCAGTTGAGTTGGTTACAAAATAGCAAGTTTCGGATGGGTTATAGGAGCGTAACAATGATAATTACAAAGCAAAAAGGTGTGTGAAGTAATGTACTCTACAAGAGCGGTGATCGTACTTTCAGATGGCATATGTAAATCTAGCAAGCTATATTATTTTGCTCTTTTTTGCTTCTCGATCTCCATTTTCTTTTCCTCTTTTTCTCTTATTCTTTTTTGGCCAAACTTCGTTGCGTAAAGATTTTCCCTTTACCTCTATCATCAGGTTCTGATATTTGGATTTGGCACTAGAGCGATACATGGGATTAAAGTGCCATTGAACTTGATCTAGAATATCAAAATTGACTCCTTTTTGCTCTAAACATTGAATAAATCTAGGAATAAAATAATCTCCAAGCTTACTGACCATCTTTGCAGACGTCCACTTAGAACCCTCTTCTGAACGGTCAAATGTGTTACCCAAAAAGTAAAAAGCTCCTCGACGATTATCAAGTAATTCATGTTTTTTTAAATAATCATCAGCACCTGTTGTACCGACCGTGAAGCCAGAGGAAATAACTGTAATTTCTCCTCGTTTCATTAATTTGTTTATTATTGGCATCCAATTATTTTGACTACCATGATGGGGTAATTTAATCACCTTTATAAATAATTCTCTTTCGCCTTCAATCAATGACGATATTCTGTCATTTGCCGAATCTTTTTCCATATCACCAAGAGTTAGCATCTGCCATTTTTTTTCATCTTTTTCAACTGTTATTAAACAACCTAGACTTTTTTCATTTTCAATCTTATCTTCATCTGATTCTGTACGTTCTGCTTCCTTGAATTTGAATTTGTTAGGATCTGGAATTATAAATTTAATTGTTACCTTTAAATCGTCATCATTATTAAGACTTAATTCTTGCGAATCTTGATCATCGTCAGGAAAAGAAATTGTTGCATGATTTATTTTGGGATGTTTTATTATTTTTTCTAGTTTTTTCGTTAGTGTAGTTTTAGAAGGAAGAAAAATTTTGTTAGTGCAGCGTTCCACTACCTCTTTCCATTGCGTATCATTGCCTATATGATCTTCATGCAGATGAGTAAATATGACGTTTTCTAATGTGTGATCTGCCTGAATGCCCAAATGACAATATTTACGCTTTACCTGTGGTGCTCCCAAATCAATCAGGGTATGACGATCCATCTTTTTGCCATAGGTCAGTAAGCAACAATCACCTGCTTTATTTCCCCATCCACCGCCAAATTGAGTAATCTTGAGTCCCATAATCTTGCTCCTAATTAATAAACTAAAAAATTGACTTTCAAGAAATTGTAATACCCAGTATTTCTAAGCAGATAAAAGCTGTTTTGCCAACGCCTTTGCCCCACTCAACGGGTCATAGAAATTAAACGCTAACGCCAAAGTTTGCGGTTGTCCTTGCATAAACACCAGCGTTAATGCCAAAGACACACTGCCCCCCCTCGCCGCCATCAGCGTCGCCTCGAATCGTGCCGATTTAACATCTAGCAAACCTCCTAAACTGTACTTGACGATAAACTGACCCACATCGGCGATTGACCCAATAGAAACTTTGAGTCCTTGTAAGGTTTGAGTCGCCACAGATAACGCTCCCGTTGCCGTTTCCCGTGCAGTAAACAAACCAGCAATCCGCACATCCGCATCAATCGGGAAATTGACAATGGTTTTCTCCAAACCGCGCACCACCTGCTTGGCCCCTTCTAATACCCCATTGGCCGTCTCCCGTGCAGTAAACAAACCAGCAATCCGCACATCCGCATCAATGGGAAAATTGACAATCGTTTTCTCCAAACCGCGTACCACCTGCTTGGCCCCTTCCAATACCCCATTGGCCGTTGCCTTAGACGCTTCAACTCCACCGATATAAGTATAAAGTCCGGCAATTTCAGAACCCTTAGCCGTCGCGTAGGCCGACAATTCCGCCCAACGGTAACTCTTTTCGTACCATTTAGATTGATTAAACCAGCGTTCCTTATTGCTAATATCCTGTTTTAGCTGTTCAATTCTTCGCTTGGTGTTATCAATCTCTCCCTGAAGGGAATTCACATCATTTTGCGCTCGTTGCACCGCTCCCTGAGCATCCCGCATCCGCCCAGAATCGCGGTCTCGTTCGCGCTGAATGGTTTGCCGCATATTATTAATATCCGTATTGAGCTTATCCACCTCCCGTTGAGCAGAAGCAACTGCCGCCTGAGCATCTCGCATTCGCTGGGCATCGCGATCGCGTTCCCGTTGAATCGTTTGCCGCATATTATTAATATCCGTATTGAGCTTATCCACATTTCGTTGAGCGGAAGCCACTGCATCTTGAGCATTTGAAAGGCTTCTTGTTGCCTCATCGGCGGCGGCTTTAATGGCATTCGAGGCTTCTCGACGGAGATACTCCAATAAATCATTCCGCATCGTAGCAACAATAAAGAAATCGCCCCCTTGCGTTAAATTTTGTCCCCGTACTTCTAGAGTACATTCAAATAAATCAAAAATCTTGCCAATCGTCGTAAACGTAAAACCACTATCCGAGAGGCGGATTTGGGTTTCACTACGAATCCCCAACAGTTCGACTGCTCCTGATATATCCAGATTGGGAACGGTTTTCGGGCTAACCTTGAGATAAAGTGAGGGTTTAGGCTTGCCTGTGGCTCCTGTAAGCTTAAAGATACCCGCTAAGTTAATCGGTTCCACATCCCCTTTCACTTCAACTCCATCAAGATAATCAATTTTTAGATAGCCATAGGCTCGCAATCCCCAGAAATACATCGTTCCTTCTAATTGCGTCCCTTGCTCGAATTTTAATTCCCCAATTGTCGTCGGTTGCGGAACAATGTAGATTTTGACGTTTTCAAAGCCAATATCTAAAACCGTTTTAGCCAGAGAAGCGGGAATGGCTTGTTTCACCGCAGTTCCACAGAAAGTACCGATCACGTCCATGAAATAGAGGCGATTAAAAGCGATCGCCAGCATACTGCGGCTCGGCATAGCCGAATCAAATTTCACCGCCACTACACCCTGAAATTCCCCAATTTGCAACGTACCAGCAATTCCCACTGTCGGTAGCGGTGGCGGGAAACTCATTCCTAGTTCGATCGCGACATTGGCAATGGACACCCCTTTCGCATCAAAAGGATCTTGCCAAATCCCCAACATAGTCGCTTGAAACTCAGCCGAGCGCGGTTTGACTTCCATGCCACCAATAAACCGCAGGACACTATTATTCAGAATGGCTGTTACTGTCCCCATTAAGGTTAGCGAAAAGTCACTGGGAGCAGGTTTTAAACGAAACCGAATATCACCAAAGGCAACGCCTTTACCTAAATCGAAACTGCCATCAATTGAGGCTTCTATAACCAAATCGGCTGGTTTTCCACTGATAGCGGTATAAACATTGAGGGACGTAATTCCCAAAAGCGCATCCACACCTAATCCAGACAGATTCATGCCCGCAAAGAAGTTTAGCCCTCGAATGATAGCCACATCACTCCGTTGAGCCTGTACTCGTGTGAGAGCGAAATTGCGATCATCGCTAGAAGCCAGAATTAAAGCCGTATTGGAAAATTTGAGTCCATCAAGCACCCTGAGTTCATCGGCAATCTCTGAGAACTTCCAATAACTGGGAGGCATAAACCCAGCAGTAAAGCCCCAACGGTTGTCAATCTTCTTCACAATCAACTCAGTCTGCCCCAAACTAGAACCTGCGGCTAGGGAGAAAGATTTTTTCTGAGGTGCAATAGTCACCTCTACATCCGAAAAAGACAACGCCAGCACACTAGCAGGAATCGGCAAATCACGAATCACCTCACTCCCGCAGAGTCTCTGTACTAAAGGTGACAGGTTTAATGAGGGAATATGGCCTTGTAAAACAAAATCGCCGGGGAATTGATAGGTAATGGGGAAGCGGGCTGTATTTACTTCTAACGTCCCACTAATAAATCCCGTAACGGAACGCTGACGAGTTGTTGCTTCTGCCTGAGTTGAGTTTGCCGATCTCAGCACTTGAAAAGAAATATCTTCAACTTCTAACCCATCAACACCAATGGGAATCGGCCAGCTATTGCTCGATTTTCCAGTCAGAGAGAATTCTCCAGTTTTGGGGGTGACTGCAATTTCAATATTGGCAAATTCAAAATCGGGAAGGTCGGTTGGTAACTCAACCATTGCAAAAAACTCTTCCAGAATAGCCGACAGATTCAGCTTGGAGATTTGTCCGCGCAGGACGAACTGATCTTCAATATCGGCAACGAGACTGACTTCGGCTCCCGCTATCGTCAATGTTCCAAGGATTAACCCCGATACAACAGTTTTGCCGTCAATGCGGGCTACTTCAAAGTTAGTTTCAACTTGCTCCAACTTCACCAGTTTAGGAATAATTTCCCAATCGGTTAATGCTGAACCACTTAGGGAAAAAGCTCTGTTTTTAGGGTCTAACGTCACACCCAACTCAGAGAACACAATATCTGGAAAACCTTGAGGGACAGAAACTTCATCAAAGGCAAAGAAATTGATCAGTCGAGTTAAGCTCAGTCCCCCTCCCTGAACCAGATAACCATGCATGGTAAATCCTGGCAAAGAGGCTCCAACACTAAACTTTGCTAGACTGTCAATGGTCAATTCTCCTGACAAATCACAAACCAAAGTACGGTTTTCGGAAGAAGTAGGATTATCTACTAAAAAATAAACTGAGACATTTTCAATGGCGATTTTGTCTGTTATTTTCCAGGGTTGTATTGAATTAACATATACCGCAATCGACTCTAGTTTTTTCTCCGTTGAACTAACATTCAGTGTAAGCCGAGAGAGAACTAAACCCTGTTCGGGACGATAGCCATCGGGCAGTAAATCAGCAAGGGCGGTTCCATTTAAAAGCGCAGTTAACTGAGAAAGCCCTGTTAAAGAAAAGTCTTCTAAATCAGCTTCAAACGTCAAGTCCTGATGAGAGCCTCGAAAGGTCGAATAAATTGGCAAATCAACGGAATTATCTGAGCTGCCAACCTTAATCTGAGTTTCCAGCGCAAAGTAAGCACTGGTGTAAGGAGGAAGACCACTTTCTGCTTCATCGATCACATCGGCAACAAGATCGAGTTCTAAAGAAGGAACGCTTAAGTAGCCCAAACTAATATCTCCTGTGATGGGAGCATTAAGAAAAATCTCCGTCCCTTTAGGAGTAGGCACGATTAAGCCAGTTACTTTCAGAGAGAGTATCTCGCCAATAAATTGACTTAAGGGAATGAAGTCATTATCAATTGTCAATTCGGCTTCAAACCGAAGCCCAGAAACCTGCTCAGGTTCTTTAACTTCAACAGAATCAAGAATTAATTTGGGTTGTTGAAAGATTAGCCGATCAAATAAAAATTCTTCCTCTTTTAACCCCATTTGGGTAAGAATACTTGTTCCCAAACTCGGAAAACTTTGAGTAAATTTCCAAGTATTTGGCAATAGTGTAACTAGAGTCATTTGTGGCTTCTGATCTTTTAAGTAAAATGGTTCTTCGGTTTTTGTTATGCAATGGACGGGGGTTATAAGGGATGGAACCCTTATATAGAAAGGCATTTGGCGATTTTTGTCAATTATTTTTGCTCTAGAGCGAACTAATCAATTAAGTCTCTTGCCAGATAAGGATTT
>NZ_JASJFF010000938.1:0-31441 GCF_030065435.1 Microcystis sp. M53603_WE2 | reverse complement strand
CAGAAGCCCGATTCCGTGTGTCCCACGGTACGTTGACCGCCTATAGCTTCTTGTACTTGTTGCGCGCGACTTTTTACCCGGCCAAGCTTTTCTGGTCGGAACCCCCTAAGCCGAGTTTTCAAGGCTTCGGCCGTGAGCTCAGCCGAACGGTGCTGCGCCGTCCACTTGGTTTTCGAGACTGGCCTTTTAATTCTAACGTAAAGCCAACCTAGAACGGCGGGGTTTCAGACCCAAAATTTCCGATGAGTTTACCCTAAGAAAATATGCCAATTTCATTCAGAGTAGAACTAGCTTACCAATAATCGGCTATGAGTGAGCGCGGTTTTTTTCTGGATTTATCACCGGGGTTAGTGTAGTTCAAACTGGTATTACTTACCCAAGTTCTGGTTATCTGGTCAATGAAATACCGAAATATGCAAGAAAACGGAACCGCCGAGAATGTTTATAAGTTTTCTAGTACCTTATCTCCTTCCGATCCAAGCTATGTGGATAGAAGGGCTGATCTGGAATTGTACCAAGCTCTGATGAACAGTCAGTATTGTTATATTTTTAATTCTCGCAAAATGGGCAAGTCAAGTTTGACAGTACGCATCCAAACTCAAATTGAAGCCCAAGGAGTTGCCTGTTCCCGTATAGACTTAAATGAATTGGGGACATCAGTAGATCAATCTAGCTGGTATCATTCCTTAATTATTGAAATTGCCGAACAATTAAAACTAAATATGACGGATCTAGAATCTTGGATTGCCAGTCAATCTGTTTCTAATGTTGGGTTACTTAGACAGTTTATTAAAGAAATTTTATTGATAAAAATTTCAAACAACATTGTTATTTTTATTGATGAAATTGATGTGGTTAGAAAACTACCCTTTGCTACTGATGACTTTTTTGCTTACATTAGGTCTTGTCATGAAAAGCGAGTTATTAATGCAGATTTTAATCGTATTTCATTTGTTTTAATTGGCACGGCTACCCCCAATCAATTAATTCAGGATAGTCAAAGAACTCCTTTCAATATTGGTAAAGCAATTGAATTAAATGGACTGTCGTTAGAAGATAACTGTCAACCCTTGATGCAAGGACTAGAAGGGTTGGGTGTTTCCCCTCAAGAAATTCTACAAGAAATTTTTAGCTGGACTAATGGTCAACCTTTTCTAACTCAAAAATTGTGCTATTTAATGGCCAAGTTTAAAGTTACAATACCTCAGTCTCTCTTATCAGCTTGGATGCGAGATTTTGTTTATAAACACATTATTGATAACTGGGAAAAAAAAGATGAACCTGCTTTTTTATCAAGTATAAGAGAGCGACTTATTTATCATCCTGATCAAGGGTATTTACTAAGGGTTTATGCTAATGTTTTAAAAGGTAAATTGGTGAAAGCGAGTAACACACCAGAACATGATGAATTATTACTATCTGGATTAGTTATCGTCGATAATCAGGGCTATCTTAGAGTGGCTAATGCTATTTATCAGGCAATTTTTAATCAAAAATGGTTATATAATGTATTAGCAGCTAGTCGTCCTTATCAATCGGAAATTGCTAAGTGGGAAGACTCAAATTTTACCGATACAAATTGTTTACTGACGGGGAAAAAGTTAGAGGAATCTAAAAAATGGCAAGAAGATAAAGAATTAGATAGTATCGATTATCGTTTTTTAGCAGCCTCTGAAAGCATTACTCGTCAAAAACAATCTCGTTTATTTATGTTAGCAGCGGGAATATTTACTAGCATTGTTACAGGGTTACTTGGGTTGGGATTCTACCAGTCATGGCTGTTACCTTACTTTTATAAAATCCCCTATACTAAGGAGCCTGAACTATTTAGCCAAGGCGAAAAAAAGCTACTTATTAAACAGGAAAATTTTTATAAAGATCGGGGTATTTTAGCTTTTAAAAATGCTAATTATCTGGAAGCTAAACAGTTATTCAAAAAAGCCTATCTTGCTCATCCTGAAGATGCAGAAACATTAATTTATTATAATAATGCCATCGCTTATTTAAGTAATAATTATGTGACTTTGGCGGTGGTTATTCCCAGTGGCAAAAAAAATGAAATTTCCCAAGAAATCCTGAAAGGGATTGCTCAAGCACAATATTTATTTAATAGCCAATTACCGACAAGTGCGAATAATTTATTTTTAAATCTCGTTATTGCCAATGATAATAATGACGAAAAAGTTGCTAAGATAGTCGCCAAGGAAATCGTTAAAGACCCCAAAGTTATTGGAGTAATTGGACATTATTCTAGTGAAGCCACCTTAGCAGCTTTACCTATCTATGAAAGAGCCAAAATTACTTTAATTTCTTCGACAAGTTCCTCGGATGTAATTGAGAGTGAATACTT
Source organism: Microcystis sp. M53603_WE2 (assembly GCF_030065435.1). Classification (NCBI taxonomy): domain Bacteria; kingdom Bacillati; phylum Cyanobacteriota; class Cyanophyceae; order Chroococcales; family Microcystaceae; genus Microcystis; species Microcystis sp. M53603_WE2. Next base: position 29,091 of record NZ_JASJFF010000938.1, on the reverse strand, counting down.
TTTTAGAACCGTTATCACCAATGAAAAAATTGGTGAAACTTTAGCTAATTATGCCAGCCAACATGATCTAGATAAGGTAATTATTTTTAATAATTATAACCAGATTGATAGCCAAGAACTTACTCAAGAGTTTCATCAAGCTTTCCAAAAAAAAGGCGGTAAAATCACTAAAGTAATTGATTTATCATCTTCCCTAGATATTGACGCAGAAGTTTTAAAAGCATTTTCCCAAGATCAAGTTAGAGGAATTGTCTTATTTCCCAGTTTGGAATCAGCTTCTGTGGTAGTAGAATTATCTCATACTCTTGAACAGTTAAATACCAGCACCACTCCAGAACTGAAAAATAAGCTAGTTCTTTTAGGGAGTCATTCCATGTATGAACATGAAATGTTGGTTGATAGCGGTAAATTTATTAATAATTTAGTTTTGGCTGTGCCTTGGTTTTCCCATCTAATTAAGTCCCAAAATTTTGTCAGAGATGCTCAAGCTTTATGGAAAGAAGATATTAGTTGGCGAACCGCTACCAGTTATGATGCAGCCCAATCATTTATAGCTGCTATTAGAGCCTTGCAATCCCAGAATAAAATTTCTTCAGAGTTGATACAAGAATATTTAGAAAACCTCAATCTTTCGGCCAGTTTGACCTCAGGCAATTCTCTCAGGTTTGTAGATAATGAATCCGAATCTAATCGAGAACCAATTACTGTCAGGGTTAAGAGTAAGTTAGAAGCAAAACTTGAAAACTCAATTCAGTTTCAATTGGAATCTCAACGAGACTAATCAAGCAAGTCGTCAAAATATACTTGATACAAATTGCAACGAACCTCTAGGTTATCATAACTTTTGTGGATCAGTCCCAATCGTTCCAAAAATTGGACAGATTCTCCTTTCATTTGAGCCGGAGTCAGAGCTTTTTTCTGAAGAATTTGCCTAAAAATATTCTGGAGGTTAGCATTACTTTTCAGATATCTCATCAGTAGGAAAAAATGACTTTGAAATGGCTCTCGTCCCTGCAAGGCATCATCTAGAACCTTTTCTAGAGAATTCCCTTCTTGCAATTTTACCAAGATTAACTTAATTAAATAAGGATTACCTCCCACTAAGTTCATGACCTTGTTAACATCTGATAACGTCCAATTAATGCCATTAACTTGAGCGAAAGTGAGAACTTGTTCCGCATTAAAATCCGATAAACTAGCCACATAACCTACACCAATTAAGGGAGAGGCATAAAAATCGTAGTTGCTATAAAATTCCGTTGAATGAATAATAATTAAGCGCAGTTTCCGCCAAGGTTGGGAACGTCTTTCATGCCAACTTCTGAGAATACCACAAATTTCATTACCGATTGTTTCAGTTTCCAAAATTGTATCAAATTTTTCAAAGACAAAAACCAGAGGATTAGCACTGGGTTGGAGAACATATTCCTCTAAATATCGTCGAGTTTTGTGGGCAGGAGTTCCGGGACGAGACCAAAATTTATCGAGAAGAGATTCGTTAATCTTTAATTCTTGGGTAATGGTACGACAAATCGACAGCAGCAAGTCTTCACAACTAAGGGCAATAGTAGCTTTTTCCTCCTCACAATCAATGATAACTGGTTGATAATTATCTTGTTTGAGATGATGGACTAACCAATTAACTAAACGGGTTTTGCCACTATTATGAGGTGCGCGAATTCTTAGCAACGATTGTTCTTGCTGAAGAACTTTGAGACAATTTTCCTCCAGAGGTGGACGTTTTACATAATCCTTAATATAGGTCTGATAATCCTGTTGTTTTTCCTCATCTAAAGAGGAGAAAATAGCAGCAATTGCGGGAGATTGATGTTTACTTTTGTTTGCCCACTCTTGATCAAAGCTCCTTAGGTTGGTTAAAATATCATGACCCCGTTGCCAAAAAGTAATTTGAAAAGTACGAATTTTTCCTTGATTATTGAGACGATGATCTTCCAAAATACCTAAAAACTTTTCGTTAAGATATTCCGTCAAAGCATCACGAATTTGCCATAACTCCAGCCTTTGACCACATTTTTCAGTCAGCATTTTTAAAGCATTAAGTTCGGCTTGAATTTTCAATTTTTTCTCATTAATCCAGCTAAATTTAATCGCCAGATTTTCACAATTATCCACCTCGTAGTTAGCAAACTTTAACAGAGCATTAAGCAGATATTTGGTTCTTTGTCTGGGAATATCCCCATAGGTAACTTTTCTAGACATTATCTCAAGTTTAGTAATTAAGGACTTTGCTGATAATTGAGAAATTTAAGTAATAATTTGGTTACGGATTAAACTTAAAACAGTGACTTTCCTATCCTCCTTTTTGAGTGCAAGCTTCGCTCCCCTGTTTAACGGCGTGCGCTAAATCCAACCGTTCGAGAAAAATTTGACCTGTCAGTTCGCGAGTTTTCAATTGATGCCATTCAGGTGCAACAAGATTGATTTCAGAGGGGTATTTGGGCAGTGGAAACAGAAATAATCCTTGCCGCTGCTACTGATCCCAATATTCTCTGACTTGCTTACTCGAACGATAGCGGATTTTTCTAGAGGGTACCTCAAAAAATAGATTTACTTCAGCATTGCACCGCCTGAAACCCTGATGAAACCTTTGTTGATTCTCAATTAGTGTGAATATTTTCTCAATAAGTCCAATTTAACGAGGTACTCTAGACAACCTTGACCACATCTCTCAAAAAAATTTTCCGCAAAACCCCGAAGTTCCCCAAGGTTTTTCTCCACCCCCAAGTTACTCAAACTCCAGTCTGGGATAGCAATTGAGGGCAAGAAAAATTAGCCTTTGACTGTGGGTGTACCCACAATGCCATAATCAACCACAACAAAGTTCAGATTTTCTTAATAGTCTTTTTCCCCTTGCTATGGCAGCACTTTGACCGATATCTGTCTGGCTATTTTGTGCCGAATTAGACAACTCCACTGGATGACCGACTATGACTAAAATTGCTGATATTGCCTACGTTACCTATCAACATCCGGATTTAGACCTGTGCGAACGTTTTTTGAGGGATTTTGGCCTGATTACCGCGGTTAAAACCGATACAGCCTTGTATATGCGAGCTAGAGGCAAAAAACAGTTTGTCTATGTCGTAGAATGGGGAAAAAAAGCTAAATTTGTCAGTTTTGCCCTAGAAGCGACATCAGAATCCGTCTTACATGAACTAGCCACTTTAGCCTCCGCTTCGACCGTGGAAACCCTATTCACCCCCGGCGGTGGTCAGCGCATCAAAATTATTGACCCCAACGGTTTTAACCTAGAATTGGTCTATGGTATCGAGGAAGTGGAACCTTTGCCGATTCCTGAACCCCTAGAATGGAATCACGCTAGTCGCAAAACCCGTTTAGGTCGCACCCAAAGGCCGAAAAAAGAACCCGCACCTATTTTACGTCTAGGTCATCTAGCTATTGATGTCAAAGACTTTGAGGAAAGCTATCACTGGTATCAGCAGACTTTTGGCTTAAAAGCAACAGATTTAATTTATTACGGCCATCCCAGTTTACGAGTCGGGGGTTTTCTTCGTTGTCAACGGGGAGAGGAATGGGTTGATCATCACACCATCGCCATGTTGCAAGGTTCTCACCCCAAAGTCCATCATACTGCCTTCGAGGTGCAAGATTTTGACTCTATTAAAATCGGCCACGATTGGTTACGAGAAAAAGGATGGACTCCTGTGTGGGGTATTGGTCGCCATTTGTTGGGAAGTCAAGTGTTTGACTATTGGCAAGATCCTTTCGGTAGCCTCATTGAACATTTTACCGATGGGGACCTTTTCGAGCAAACCACCGAGCCAGAACTTCACGCCGGGGGGTTAGATATTCTCTATCAATGGGGACCGGCGATTCCCGAAAGTTTTTTAGGTTAAACCGTTGAAAACGTCTCATAAAAGGGTTTAGATGATGAATATTGCTGAAATATTTCAAAAAAGACGCTCTACTCGTAAATTTCGCACCGATGCCATTCCCGAAGAAATTTTAGCCGAAATTTTTCGTTTAGGATTCCAAGCTCCCTCTAGTTATAATTTGCAACCATGGCGATTTATAGTGGTTAGAGAACCAGAAAATAAGGCAAAATTGCGAGAATTCGGCTTTGAACAAGATAAATTAGTCGATGCACCCGTGGTTTTAATCTGTTGTGGCGATCGCCAAGTTAACCATCGTGGTTACATTAATCAAGTAATTGAGTTAGGAAAACAAGAGGGGACGATTTCCGAAAAACGGGCCAAGTTCATGCACATGGCCATTCCGCCTTTTTTCCAATTTAAACCCTGTTATCAGTCTCCAGAAGCTTGGAGCAACCGACAAGTTATGATTGCGGTTACTTATCTCATGATAGCGGCGCAAAGCTTGGGGGTGGATAGTTGTCCCCTAGAAGGATTTGTGGCTAAACCCTTGCGCGAGTATTTCCAAATTCCCGATACGGTCGATGTCTGTTGTCTCTTAGCCTTGGGATACGCTGATGAACCCTTGAGCGAGTATGGGGGACGTTTTGGGACTCAGAAGCTCTGCTATGGCGAAATTTACGGAGAAACCTTTAATTTAAGCCCAAATCACCCCTAGAGTGACCGTCGCCCCCCGTCACCAGAAACTTTTCCCGGTGCGAGAGGATTAAATCTTTGTCTTCGATTCCATTGAATAATGGGGAGTAAAAAAATGACTCTTTGTTTAGATACTAAGCTTAATTTGTCAGAAATAAGCAGTTTAGTCGATATTATTCGTTATCGCGCCCAATACCAACCCCAAAAAACTGCTTATACCTTTTTAGTCGATGGCGAAACCGAAGAAAAACGCCTTACCTACGGGGAATTATTTCTGGAAGCGCAAGCGATTGCCAATAGTCTCCAATCCATCCTATTACCGGGGGAACGAGTTTTATTAGCATACCCTTCGGGATTAGAGTTTATTAGTGGGTTTTTCGGCTGTTTATTAGCAGGAGTAGTGGCAATTCCAGTTAATTTGCCCAAGAAAAACCAAAAGATGGCTCGCTTAACTTCTATTATTAATAATTCGCAAGCAAGCTTACTTTTAAGCACACAATCGGAATTAGACCAATTAAAAAGGCAACTAGACAGAGATATTCCCTTTCTAGCTACGGATAGCTTAATCGGCAAAAGTTTAGCCGAAGACCACCCCACTCAGATAAAAGCAGATACCTTAGCCTTTTTACAATACACCTCCGGTTCCACGGGGACTCCCAAAGGAGTGATGGTCAATCACGAGAATCTTTTGACCAACCTCCGAGATTTAGATTTAGGCTGGGAACACGATGAAAAGAGCGTTATGGTGACATGGTTGCCAACTTTTCATGATATGGGGCTAATTTATGGCATTTTACTGCCCTTTTATCGAGGATTTCCCTGTTATCTCATGTCCCCGGTTTCCTTTTTACAACGTCCTCTCGGTTGGTTAAATGCCATCAGCAAATACAGGGCCACCCACACTGCCGCCCCTAATTTTGCCTATAAACGTTGTCTTGACAAGATTAAAGAGGAGCAGCTGGCGGATTTAGACTTAAGCAGTTGGAAAGTGGCTTTAAATGGGGCAGAAACGGTCAGAATGGAAATTTTGAGCGAATTTGCTCGTAAATTTGCCCCCTGTGGTTTTGAGTTTGCCGCCTTTTGTCCGGGTTATGGTTTAGCCGAGGCCACCTTAAAAGTTGCTGCTGTCAGGAAAAATCAACTTCCTCAAATCTGCTGGGTTGAAAAAGCCGCTTTAAACCGTCATCAAATCGTTTTTACGGAAAAAAGCCCAAATTCTCAATCCTTAGTCAGTTGTGGACAAACAGAAATCGACACAGAAATTGCCATTGTTAATCCTGAAACCTGTCAACGCTGTCCCTCCCAGCAGGTGGGAGAAATTTGGGTGAAAGGCAAAACCGTTGCCCAGGGCTATTGGCAACATCCCGAAGCTACAGAAAAAACTTTTCAAGCAGTTATCGCCGATACTGGACAGGGTTTTTATTTGCGTACAGGGGATTTAGGTTTTATTCATCAGGGTCAACTATACATCACCGGACGCTTGAAAGACCTGATGATTATTCGCGGTGGTAACTACTATCCCCAGGATATCGAACAGACCGTAGAACAATGCTATCCCGACTTTTGCCCCAGTGGAACTGCCGCCTTTACCGTAGAAATCGAGGCAGAAGAAAAGTTAGTCCTAGTTCAAGAGGTAGAAAGAACGGCAATTCGCCGTTTTAACCAGCAAAAAGCCCTAGAAGCAGTTCGTCGAGCGGTTTTTCAAGAACACGAATTGCAAGTTTATGATATCGCTTTTATCAAACCCGCATCTCTGTCCAAAACTTCTAGCGGCAAAATTCAACGCCACGCTTGCCGTCAACAGTATTTAAACCAGCAACTTCCACTAATTTCATCCCCTATGCCGACGCTAACCCCCCCCCTCAGCAGTCACCAAGCTGACCCCACAACCGCTAGTCAAGAAAAAACCGAGCAAATCTTGACTTGGTTGCGAGATTACGCCAAAACTCGCATTAATTCCCATCTGATTGATGACCGTCGTTGTGTGCCGCCCTATATTGTCATGGATTTTGGCAATCAAGGACTGATGGGAATGCAGATTCCCGAAGAATACGGGGGAATAGCCCTTAATAATCGCAATTTTTTGCAGGTGATGGAACAATTAGCCGCCATTGATTTAACCTTGGCGACGATGGTGAGTCTCAATAACAGCTTAGGTATCCGTCCGCTGCTCAACTACGGGACTATTTCCCTCAAGCAAGAATTATTACCTCTTTTAGCGACAGGAAGACAATTATCCTCCTTTGGCATGACGGAACCCGAAGCAGGAGCGAATATCGGGGCAATTAGTACCGTTGCGGTGCCGGATGGTCGAGATAAATGGCGAATTCGCGGCATTAAGCGTTGGAATGGTTCCGCTTGGGCCGGAATGATTAATGTTTTTGTCCGTTTGCTTGATTCGGAAGAACCGGGGAATAACGGTTTGACAGGTTTTCTTGTCCGTCAAGGCACCCCCGGTCTGCGTTTGGGACCTGAATCCCTAACTATGGGATTACGGGGAATTATGCAAAATGCCATCTATTTTGAGGATGTTTTAGTCACTAAAGAGCAATTGCTGGGAGAATTGGGCAATGGCACTGAACCCGCCGACGATGCTTTACTTTATGCCCGTTTAGGTATTGGCATGATGGCAGTTGGCGGCATGAAACGCTGTTTACAATTAATGTTACGTTATGCCAGCCGTCGTTCGATCGCTACAGGTAAATTGCTAGAAAGTCCGATTACTTTAGCCCGTTTTGACCATTTAACTGGGGCTACGGTGGCCTTGTCCAGTCTCTTAAAGTGTATTACCACCGCCTTAGACCAAAAAGTTGCCGTTCCCAGGGAAATGGCAGTTATTGCCAAGATTACGGGGGCTGATTACCTCTGGGAAGCGGCCGATAGTCTCGTTCAGATGCTCGGGGGTAGAGGTTACATGGAAACTAATCTTGCCCCGCAAATTCTCCGGGATGCCAGAGTTTTACGAATTGGCGAAGGTCCTAACGAAAGTTTGAAAATCTTTTTGGGCAAAAGTATCACCCATACGGACAAATTAGGCGAATTTCTGACAAAAGTTCTGGAAGCGCCCGAGATTGCCCTGCAACTCCACAGCACCGCCCAATCTATTAATCAGCGTTGTCTCCAGTCTAATCTCTGGGGTGATCGTTCTGCCGCCTTAGCTTGGGCTTATTCTTTAATCGGAGAATTGGGTTGTTACGCCGCTTTAGTAGCAACAACGGCGAAAATGGCCCAAATTCACCCCGGGGAAAAGTACAGTCATGCCCTAGCTTGGAGTCAATTGCAGTTTGATTTATGTGTGCAGAAAGCTCTCCGGGGAACACCCGAAGAAAACTTTGCTTCTTCGGTGGCAACTATCCGCGATCGTATCCTCGATTATACTCAATCTATTGATGATATCGAACAACGTCTAGAGGGTTCCGATTATCAACTCGACGAGTTATTGACGTTGGAACCAGAAGCTAAACAGACTCATCCTCAAGCTGAAACTTCTCTGGTCGAAATTGCTATTCAAACGCGGCAAGACGGAATAAATAGCCCCTCTAGTCCGAAAAAGTCCCTTCTTAGCCAACAAACTCCCGAAAAGGTGGAAATGTGGTTAGGTAATTGGTTACACCAGAAATTAAAGGTCAATCCAGCCACTATCCAAACCAGCCAGTCTTTTGCTGATTTTGGCTTAGATTCAATTTTTGCCGTGGAATTAGCCCAAGATCTTGCCGATTGGTCGGGAATCCCCGTCGAAGCCACCATTGTTTGGAATTATCCCACTATTGATAGTTTGGCAGAATATTTAGCTAACCAGATTAATCAAAGCAATACTGGGGCTGAATCGGCAAATAATCGGGAAAAAAGCGAAATTTTAGCAGTTTTACCCCAAATATCCGAAGAAGAAATCTCTGCCTTCTTTAGTTAATCGCTGGTGGGGATAGGATAGCTAATTTCCCTTGACCTATCCCCCACCTCGGAGTCACGGGGACAATTGTGACTATGCTACTAAATTTTCCCATCCCGACAGTATCAAGGTTTTTCCCGCTTATCCGTGACTTTTTCCCAAGCATAACCTGAGATGAAAGTGACGTGACATAACAAGACAAGAGTTGTTAGGAAGATGAATCAACAAAAACAAGCTTTTTTAGAACAATACAAACACCTCGATGCAATGGTCAAAGCGCAAACCGAACCCATCGCTATTGTGGGGATGGGCTGTCGTTTTCCCGCAGGAGTCAATGATTCCGCAAGTTATTGGCAGTTATTGGTTAATGGCATCGATGCAGTAACAGAAATTCCCCTAGAACGTTGGAATATTGCCGATTATTATCACCAAGATGCCGATGTTCCGGGGAAAATGTATAGTCGGGAAGGGGCATTTTTAGACAAAGTTGACGAATTTGACCCGGCTTTCTTCGGCATCTCACCCCGGGAAGCCGCCGCCATGGATCCGCAACAACGGTTACTGTTAGAAGTCTGTTGGGAGTCCCTAGAAAATGGGGCTATTGCGCCCGAAAGTTTGATTAATAGTCAAACTGGCGTATTTATGGGCATTTTTCGCGATGATTATGCCCAATTATGTTTTCATCAAGGCGTAGTCAATCACATTGATGCTTACAACAGTTTAGGAACCAGTCGCGCTATTGCCGTCGGCAGAATCTCTTATCTATTTGGGTTTCACGGTCCGACTCTGCAAATTGATACGGCCTGTTCTTCCTCCCTCTTGGCAGTACATTTGGCCTGTCAAAGTCTGCGCGGCCAAGAATGCAATCTCGCTTTAGCGGGGGGGGTGAATCTGATGTTAACCCCGGCCACTGCGATTAGTAATTGTAAATTAAAAGCCGTTTCTCCCCAGGGTCGCAGTAAAACCTTTGATGCTTCGGCCGATGGTTATGGTCGCGGCGAAGGTTGCGGTGTCGTGGTCTTAAAACGTCTCAGTGATGCTCTCCGAGATGGCAATCTTATTTTCGCCCAAATTCGCGGTTCGGCTGTCAATCACGATGGAAAAAGTAATGGCTTAACCGCCCCCAATGGTCAGGCACAGGAAGCTTTACTCAGACAAGCCCTCGAAAGAGCGAAAATTCAACCTAAAGATCTGCAATACGTCGAAGTTCACGGTACAGGTACATCTTTAGGAGATCCCATCGAGGTTTTATCCTTAGGGAAAATTTATGGCCAGGGTCATAGCCAAGATAATCCCCTGATTTTGGGAACCGTGAAAACTAATATGGGGCATCTGGAAGGGGCTGCGGGGATTGCAGCGTTAATTAAGACAGTTTTACAGCTACAAAATCAGCAAATCGCCCCTAATCTTCATTTTAAGAACCCTAATCCCTATATTCCCTGGGAAAAACTGCCGGTCAAAATCCCCACCACTCTTACCCCTTGGTTGGTCAGAGAAGGAGTCCGACGGGCTGGAGTGAGCGCTTTTGGGATGAGTGGGACTAACGTCCATTTAATCGTGGAGGAAAGCAATTTTGAGCGGCTTGGTGACGAAAAACCTCATTTAGAGCGTCCTTGTCATTTAATTACCCTTTCGGCGAAAAGTGAGCCAGCCTTACGGGAATTAGCTCAACGCTACTACGATTTTTTAGGTCAAAATTCCCAGACGTTCATGGCAAATCTGGCCTATACCGCTAATACTGGGCGATCGCATTTTGAGCATCGTTTAGCTATTCCCTTTCTGGCTCAAAAACAGCTTGAGCAAGCTTTAAAAGACTTTATTAGGGATGAAAATCGCTTTTCAGGTCAAAAAAGTATTTTAACCTCGAAAAAAGCCCCTAAACTGGCTTTTATGTGTACGGGACAGGGTTCACAATATCCCGGAATGGCTAGGGAACTCTACGAAACGCAACCGACTTTTCGCCAAACTTTAGAGAAATGTGACGAAATTTTACGGAGCTATGGGGTGAAATCCTTACTGCAAGTGTTATATGGGGACGAAAAAACCAGTCAGTTGATTAATCAGACTTTTTACAGTCAAATTACCCTATTTTCTCTGGAATATGCCCTCGCCCAACTCTGGTTATCTTGGGGAGTGAAACCCGATGCTCTCATCGGTCATAGTTTAGGGGAATATGTGGCCGCTTGTTTAGCGGGAGTCTTTAGCTTAGAAGACGGTTTGAAGTTAATTGCCCATCGGGGACGCTTAATGCAGACATTACCGAAAAACGGCATAATGGCGGCAATTTTTACCGATTCCGACACCGTGACCAATCATCTGAGGAAGATTAGGGGCATCTGTACCATTGCTGCGGTCAATAGTCGAGAAAATACGGTCATTTCTGGCGAAACTGAGGCTATTAACCATTTAATCGCTAACTTCAATCAGAGAGGCATTGAAAGTCAGACTTTAGCGGTTTCCCATGCTTTCCATTCTCCCTTAATGACGGGTATGGTGGGGGAATTTGCCAAGATTGCCGAAACTATCACCTATAATTCCCCGCGTCTCCCCCTTATTTCTAACCTGACTGGGGATGTTATCGATGCAGAGATAGCAACTTCCCAATATTGGGTTAATCATCTACTGTCTCCCGTAGAGTTTGCCCGGGGTATAGAAAGATTAGGAGAGTTAAATACGGAAATATTCCTAGAAATTGGTGCCAAAACCACTTTAATTAGCCTAGGTCAGCAAAATCTCACCGACCAAGGTCTCTGGTTAGCTAGTTTATCCCCAAAACAGTCGAATTGGGAAACCCTGCTCCAAAGTTTAGCGACCCTTTATGTAAAAGGGGTCAAAATTGACTGGAATGGATTCGACCTGGATTATTTACGCGAAAAAATCCCCTTACCGACCTATCCCTTCCAAAGAAAACGCTATTGGTTAGATTACATTGATTCTCAGCTAAAAACCCCGACAGTGGCGGCAGCTTTCCACCCCCTCCTACAGCAACCGCTGCATCTATTGGGGTCAAAGGATGTCCACTATCAATCCTCTCTTTCTCCCTGCTCTCCGAGCTATCTGCAAGAACATCAAGTTTTTGGCCAGGTAGTTTTCCCGGCCGCGGCCTATCTAGAGATGATTATAGTGGCAGCCGGTCAACAATATCCCAATCAGCAGTTTACTATTGGCCAATTGAGTCTGAATCGACCCTTAATTTTCTCAGACAACCAGAGTAAAAAGGTACAGTTAAGCTTACTAGCGGGGGGACAATTTCAGATTCTCAGTCTTGGGGAAGGGGAAGTTTCCCTACTGCATCTATCCGGTAATTTAACCAATGAAAACCAGGACTTACCCAGCTGCAATTGGACAGATATCCGGAACCGTTGTCACCAAAAAATCGAAATTGCACAGCATTATCAGGACTGTTTAAGTAAAGGAGTGAACTACGGGGAAAGTTTTCGAGTTATCCAGGAACTTTACCGCAATCAGTCCGAAATTGTCGCAAAAATTCAACTTTCTTCCCATCTACTCTCGCAAGCGGTGGATTACCAGCTACATCCTGTCTTACTTGATGGTTGCTTTCACGCTATGTCGGCACTATTTCCCGCAGGGAATAGCACCTATCTTCCCACTAATATTGACCGATTGACCTTTTCGGGAGTTAAGGACACCTCTATATACTGTCATGGTCGCTTCAGCCATAGCAATTTGCAAAACGGCATCTTAATCGCTGATTTAACTATTTTCAGCGAATCGGGTCAATTAATTAGCCAAATTGACGGATTAACCTTTCAACAGGCCCGGCCAGAAACCCTCTTTTCCCAGACCAACGACCTCAAGGATAGTTTATACGAAATTACTTGGCAAGCCACGGACTTGACGGGAATGGATTGGACAGAAACAGGAGATTGGTTAATTTTTGCCGACAAAAAGGGAGTAGGGCAACAATTAGCCGAAAAATTGGTGCAACAAGGGCATAGATGCCAACTTATCACCGAAAACAATCGCCAGACTTGGCAATATCTCCTCAAAAAACCCTATCAAGGTCTAATTTATCTCTGGGGAATCGATGACGACCAAGCTTTAGAAAATAATCAAAACCTAGCCGTCACTCAGGAGCGAATTTGTGGAACTTTGCTGGAAATAGTGCAAGAACTAGGCAAAATAGAGGTTAATTACTCTCCTCGCCTCTATATTGTCACCCAATCGGCTCAATACATTCCTTCTCAACCCACAGTGATTGCCCTTGCCCAAAGTTCCCTCTGGGGATTAGGACGGACTATTGCCCTAGAACACCCAGAATTGCGCTGTCTGTGTCTAGATGGAGATAAATTTCAGGATAGCCACACCTTAGCCCTAGAGGTGTTCCAATCTTTACAAAGTTCGGAGGAGGAAAATCAAATCGTTTGGCGGCAAGGCCAGAGCTATGTGGCTCGTTTAGGGCGATTTATCCCGAAATCGTCGCTAAAAAACCGAGAAATTGCCGAAAATGCCACCTATCTTATTACTGGTGGTCTAGGGGCCTTAGGGCAGCAAGTGGCTAATTGGTTAAGGAAAAAAGGAGCAAAATCCCTCGTCTTACTAAGTCGCCGGGGAATAACTCCAGAAACCCAACCAATTATAGACCAATGGCGACAAGAGGGAACCAATGTAGAAGTTTTTGCCGCCGATGTTAGCGACTTTGGCCAAATGCGTCGGGCTTTTGAGATAATCGAGCAACAGTTACCCCCCTTAAAAGGAATTATTCACACGGCCGGGGTGTTAGAGGATGCCAGCTTATCCAAACAGACTTGGGAGAAATTTGAGCGCGTCTTTTCCCCCAAAATACTCGGCGCTTGGAATTTGCATCTCCTCAGTCAAGAAGTGGATTTAGACTGGTTTATTAATTTTTCCTCGATGGCCTCGGTGTTAGGGTCTTCTGGACAGAGTAATTATGCTAGTGCTAATGCCTTTTTAGATAGTCTAGCCCATTATCGTCAAGCGCAAGGACTGCCGGCCCTGACCGTTAATTGGGGTCCCTGGGCAGAGGGTGGTATGGCCGAAAATTTAGGCGAAAAAGCGAAAAAAAGGCTAATTAAACAGGGTTTTACCCCTCTTGATCCCCAAAAATGTTTGCATCTCCTCGAAACATTGCTGACGACTTCTCGGACACAGGTAACTGTCGCTTCTCTCAATTGGAATAGCTTTTTTAACAGTTTCGAGAATCAAAAAATTCCGCCTTTATTACGAGATTTCCAGAGTTTTTCAGCCCAAAAATTAACCCCAGACAATAATTTTATTGATGTCTTAATTACAGTACCAATTGAGGAGCGTTTTGCGGCTTTGACTGCTCATGTTCAAGGGATTGTAGCGGAAATTCTCGGTATTCCGGCTAGAGAATTTACCAAAGTTGACCAAGGTTTTTTTGAGTTGGGAATGGATTCTTTAATGACGGTGGAATTACGCAATCGTTTAGCCAAGGATTTAGGTAAATCTCTGGCGGCAACTATCACTTTTAAATACCCAACAGTGACCAGTTTGGTCGATTATCTGGTAACTGAAGTTATTGACCTTGACTTTAGTTTAAAACCCTTAGCAATAGGAGCAAATCAAGATAGCAATATTGATCCCCTCAACGAAGAAGACTTATCCCTAGAAGAATTGTCCGATTTACTGCTACAGGAATTAAATTCCTTAGGTTAGAAAAGCAGACCTCAAACCCTATCTAAATAACCTGTTTACCATGACACAAATACCTGCCAAAACTGATCAAATGAGCTTAATAAAAGATGCCTTAAATCAAATTAAGGTCTTAAAAACTAAGCTACATACCCTAGAAAAAGCTAAGAATGAACCAATTGCAATTATTGGTATGTCCTGTCGCTTTCCCCAGGGAGCTAATTCACCGGAAACTTTTTGGGAATTATTGCAATCAGGAACCGATGCCATCAGCGAAATTCCGCCGCAACGCTGGAATATTGACAATTATTACGATCCTAAACCCGATGCGAGGGGAAAAGTCTATACCCGTCACGGTGGCTTCTTAAATCAACCGATAGATCAATTTGACGCTGATTTTTTTGGTCTTTCTCCCCGGGAGGTAGCACAAATGGATCCGCAACAGCGATTACTGCTGGAACTAGCCTGGGAAGCTCTGGAAAATGCGGGAATATCACCCTTAAATCGGCGAGGAAGTCAAACGGGGGTATTTATAGGCATGATGACTCAAGATTACTCCCATTTTAGCCATCATCCCGATCTGATTGATGCCTATACGGGAACGGGAAATGCTAAAAGTGTAGCTTCGGGACGTTTATCCTATCTTTTTGGATTTCATGGCCCAACTTTAACGGTTGATACTGCTTGTGCCTCCTCTTTAGTCGCTGTTCATTTAGCCTGCCAAAGTTTACGCAATAACGAGTGTGAAGTTGCCCTAGCTGGGGGGGTCAACCTAATGTTAACCCCCTTCGTTACTATCATGGAATCCCGCGCCCAGATGTTGTCTCCTGACGGTCGTTGTAAAACCTTTGATAGAACAGCGAATGGCTATGTGCGGGGAGAAGGCGGCGGTATTATAGTTTTAAAGTCTTTATCTGCGGCTATTCGGGATAATAACTTGATTTTAGGACTAATTAAAGGTTCGGCTGTTAACCATGGCGGTACGAGTAGCGGTTTAACAGTTCCCAATCAACTTAGTCAAGAACAATTGATTCGTCAAGCTTTAAAAAATGCTCAGGTAAAGCCAGAGGACATTAGCTATATTGAGGCCCATGGAACTGGCACTTCTTTGGGCGATCCCATTGAATTAGGTGCATTATCGACAGTTTTTGCTAAAAATCCCCACCCGGTTTGGGTTGGTTCCGTCAAAACCAATATCGGCCATCTAGAAGCGGCCGCTGGTATTGCCGGACTGATGAAAGTGATTTTATGCTTGCAACATCGACAAATTGCCCCCCATCTCCACTTCCAGCAACCGACACCCCATCTAGACTGGGAAAATCAGCCGCTGAAAGTTCCGACTAAAAACCGTGAATGGGTTAGTGAAAATTCTTCTCGTTTAGCTGGAGTTAGTTCTTTTGGCTTAAATGGCACTAATGCCCATATTATTCTCGAAGAATACCCTTACGAACCTCAAACGACTGCGGCACCTGATTCATCGCCCTATCTGTTCACCCTCTCAGCCAAGACCGAATCGGCTTTAATCAAACTAGCTCAAAAATACGCACATTACCTAGAAAATGCGAAAAATATTGCTTTAAGCTCCATTTGTGCCACTAGCAATCGCAGTCGCTCCCAATTAACCCATCGTTTCACCTGTATTATCTCTAGTCACTGCCAACTTCAAGAAAAATTAACCGCTTTCGTTCAAGGTGAACCCAGTTCTTTTCGCCAAAAAAGTGAATTTAATGGCAAAAATCGGGCAAAAATTGCCTTTCTCTTTCCAGGACAGGGTTCTCAATACCCCGGTATGGGAAGGGAACTATACCAATCCTATCCTCTATTTCGTCAAACACTCGATCGCTGTGCTGAGATTCTCCGTCAATATGGGGACTATTGCCTAACGGAGATTATTGACCAAGAAAATCATCTCAATCAAACTTTTTACAGCCAACCTGCCCTATTTGCTCTCGAATACGCCCTTTTTAAACTCTGGGAATCCTGGGGAATTACCCCCCATGGGGTTATGGGTCATAGTTTAGGGGAATATGTGGCCGCCTGTGTTGCTGGAGTCTTTAGTTTAGAAGATGCCTTAAAATTAGTCTTCTATCGGGCTAAATTGATGGATTCTGTGGGAAAAAGTGGTTCAATGGTCGTTATCTCGGCTAGTGAAGCTGAAATTAGTCCTTTAATTGCCCCCTATCAATCTCAGGTAGCTATTGCCGCTATTAATGGTCAGGATAATATTGTCCTGTCTGGTGCTGCAGAGACCATAGAAACCCTGGTAAAACAGCTTCAGGTCAAAAATCTGAAGATTACCCGGTTAAATGTCTCTCAAGCTTTTCATTCCCCTCTGATGGAGGAAATTTTAGACGAGTTCTGGCAAATTGCTGAAACTATCACCTATCATCCCCCCCAACGAGCCTTAATTTCTAACCTTAATGGCAACTTAGTCAATTTTGAGGTCACTACTCCCGATTATTGGTGTCGTCATCTCCGGTGTTCTGTTCGCTTTGCCGATGGGATAAAAACCTTACTGGACAACGGTTATGAGCTATTTGTCGAATGCGGCTCCCATCCCGTTTTATCGGCCATGGGCAGCCTACTGGATAAAAATTATTCTTGTCTTTGGTTGCCCAGTTTGCGTCGTCAAACCTCTGACCGACAACAGATCCTCGAGAGTGTCAGTCAGCTTTATCTGCGGGGATTCGCCCTGAATTGGCAAGAGATAACGGCCAATCAAGACAGTAAACCCTGTATCTTACCGACCTACACCTTTGAAAGAAGTAGTTATTGGCTAAAAACAGGCGACTTGACCCCAGAAGAAGCGCAATTATTGCCTAAATTGTCGAAATATCTCCTAGAAACACCTCCTCAACCGCCAGAAGTTGTCAAAACCACCACTGCATCATCTTCTGGTCATCTAATTACCCTTGACTCTCTTTTGGCCACACCCGCAGAGAAACAGCTTAAACAACTAGAAACCTACATTATCGGTGTTTTAGAACAGATTACCGGTTTATCCATGGTTAAGCTACATAGCAAGCAACCGCTCTCTAGTTTAGGCTTAGATTCTCTCATGTCCAGTCAATTACGACGTCAACTAGAGGAGGATTTAAAAATTATTGTTCCCGTAGAATACCTAGCGGGATTGAGTATTGAGCAGTTTTTACCGCAAATATTCAACTTAATCATCCAAAACTCCCAACCTGCAACTAGCAACAAAACTCCTCTCCCCTCAAAACAGAAAAAACCAATCAAGACGACTAAAGCCGAAAATATCTCTAATGATCCGAAACTTTGGCTAATTCGCAAACAAGCTAATCCTAACGCCCGCATTCGTCTATTTTGTTTTCCCTACGCCGGTGGGGGTGCCTCCGCATTCCAAAATTGGCTGAATTACTGCCCCAAGGAAGTGGAATTTTGGGCGATTCAACTACCCGGACGCGAAACGCGTCTTCAGGAAACTGCGATTACATCGCTAAAATCCCTGATTAATCGTCTCATTCCGATTCTGACTCCCTATTTAGACCAACCTTATGCTTTTTTTGGTCATAGCATGGGTTCTTTAATCAGTTTTGAATTAACCAGAGAATTAGCTAAAACTCGCCAAAATCTACCCCAACATTTATTTATGTCTGGATTTCGAGCGCCTCAAATTGTCAATCCCGATTTACCCATTCATCGTCTGGGAGATGAGCAATTTTTAACAGCTTTAGGTCATTTTCAAGGAACCCCAGAAACTCTCCTCAAAAATCCTGATTTAATGGCGGCTTTTTTACCAATTTTACGAGCAGATTTCAAACTCCTAGAGACCTATTCTTATCAACAAGGTCAACCCTTAAATTGTCCTATTACCGTTTTTGGAGGCCACAACGATGCCAAGGTTTCTGCCGATCAATTACAACAATGGCAACTGCAAACCAATCAAGATTTTGTCCTGCATACCTTACCCGGAGGACATTTCTTTATCAATCAACATACGGAGAAAATTATGAAAATAATTTGCCACAGTTTACGAGAGTTTCCTGAACAAATGACTGCCTAATCAACCAATTATTCAAGGGAGAAAAATCATGACTTTAGATTACAAAGAGCAATACTGTATTATTGGGGCTGGTGCCGCAGGATTAGCGGCGGCTAGAGCCTTAAGCAAAGCCAAAATTCCCTTTAATGTTATCGAATCTGCTCAGGATGTTGGGGGTATTTGGATTTATGACCGTCCCGATAGTCCAATGTATAAAAATACGCATCTAATTGGCCATAAAACCACACAACCTTTTTCCGATTTTCCCATGCCAAAAGATTACCCAGATTATCCCAATCATCGGTTAGTCTATGAATATCTTCGCAATTATGCCGCTCATTTCAATCTCTATGATTTCATGGAATTTAATCTCAGCGTGGAGAAAGTAAAAAAAGCGGGTAACTTTTGGGATGTCACCCTTAGCAACCAAGAAACCAGACGATACCGAGGGGTTTTAATCGCTAGTGGTTATCATAGTAAACCGAATATTCCTCAATTTTCTGGGCATTTTGACGGGGAAATTATCCATTCAAAAGATTATGATAATCCCGCTCAATTAAATGCTAAAAAAGTCCTGGTAGTTGGAGCGGGACAATCAGCCATGGATTTAGTCGTCGAAGCGGCTATTAATGGTAGTAAAACTTTCCATAGTACCCGCCGTGGCTTTCTCTGTATGCCGAAATTTTTGTTCGGTTTGCCCCCAGAATGGGTGATGATTAACACGCCAATCATGAATCTAATTCCAGCCCAAGAACACATGAAAATGATGGCTTTATTATCACCAATAGCTCTATTCTTACAAGGAGTTAATCTCAAAAAACTCAATATTCCTACAGATTGTAAAAGTAACGGTCTAATTATTCCCAACAGTGACCAACAAATCTATCGTTATTATGTGCATGGAGATGTCACCCATAAGCCTAATATCCAAGAATTAGACGGAAAGAATGTTATTTTTGCCGATGGCAGTACAGAAGAAATTGATCTGATTATCTACGCCACTGGTTACAAAATTGAATTTTCTTTTATTGACAAATCAGATTTAAATTGGCAAGAAGGAACCACCCAGCCCAACCTCTATATGAATGTTTTTCACCCAGAGGAAAATAACCTGTTTGTCATCGGAATGGTTCATCCCACTGGCACCCACTGGCGAGTATTTGAAGAACAAAGTAATTTAGTGGCCGCTTATCTACAAGCTCAGGATAAAAAATCCCGGTTTGTCTATAAATTTGAAAAGCTAAAACGTCAAATTAGTGCCAATTTAAGCGCCGACAATAAACACCATAGCGGTACTCACTCCTTAGTGATTGACAAATTGGGTTATATACGCCAAGCCCAAGGATTAGCTCGCCGATTACTGGCTTAAATCTCCCAGGATAATTCCCCCCCTCTGAAATCCCTCTCTCTTAACTCCAATGCCCTACATTATTGAGACAGCTACCGGTTTTCCAGAACATTACTATCCCCAAGAAGTTCTAGAAGTCAATATCAGAAATCATTGTGCTAATCTTCTTCAAGATTATTGCCGAGAAAATCAACTCGACTTCCAGGAACAAACCTTTTTTGATTTAGAACAAATTCATCGTTTTTTCAGTAATGTCAAAATTCAAGGGCGATACTTCACTATTCCCCTAGATGAATTCGATGCCGATAATCCTCCTGGAATCGCCCAACCCTTTCGTCAAATGGTCGATCTAACTATGGATTTAGTAACATCGACAGTAACTAATTTGCTCAAAAAAGCCGCTCTTTCTCCCAAAGAAATCTCCCTAGTTACTTCCGTTACTGTTCTTCCTTCCGTTCCTTCCCTAGAAAGTTTACTCCTCAATCGTCTAGATTTTTCCCTCGATATCAAGCGGCAAGCGTTATCCGGTGTCGGCTGTTTGGGAGGCGCCCAAGGATTAGCCAGAGTAAACGATTATCTGCAAGGACATCCCACCGAAGCAGCGATTTTGTTTACCACCGATCCCTCCTCTGGCCTTTGGCAAGGGTCAATTCATAGCGATTTAACGGAATTATTGGGACAATTACCCGAAGATCCGTCTCAATATAGCAATATCATTATGACCCTTGTGGTAGCGGCTTTATTTGGCGATGGAGTCGGCACGGTTCTCTTAGCGGGAGATGAACATCCCTTAGTCAAGCAAGGTAAAGCAAAACTGAAGATTATCGGCACTCAATCGCTGTTAATGCCCCACACAGAGCATTTAATGGCATTACCTTTAACAGACTACGGTTTTCGCCAAATTCTTCGCCCAGAAGTCTCTGATTACGTCAAGGGTGGGGTGAGAAAAGCGGTGACATCTTTACTGGAAAAAACAGGAGTTTCCCTCGAGGAAATTGTCTGTTGGATGGTGCATCCGGGGGGTCCAAAGATTCTCGATGCAATAGTTGAAGAATTTCAGTTAGAACCAGATGTTTTACAGGTTAGTTGGGATATTTTGGCAGAAATTGGCAATATTGCCTCTGCTACTATCCTCTGCATTCTCGATGAAACCCTTTCCCGTCCCCATCCTCCCACGGGTTCCTACGGATTAATAATTTCCATGGGGCCTGGATTTGCTCAAGAAGCCATTTTAGTTCAATTCTAAGGATATTTAAGGATGTTAAGCCAAATAGTTTTCATTGCCCTGATTAGTTACATTATTGTCCAACGAGTGCGCGTTACTCGTCTGAGTAAACAGAATATGGCCAAAGTCTTAGCGGAAGGTGGCAAACTGCATAGTTCTAATTATGTGGGATTCGTCAAGATTTTCCAATCTAGCTGGATGCTTTGCATGATCGGGGAAGTTTATCTGCTCGATCGACCTTTTATTCCAGCATTGGCTTTATTTTCCCTAATTACTACTTTTTTAGCTCAAAAGCTCCGCTATGCCTCCATTGAAGCCTTGGGCGATCGCTGGATTCATCAGGTGGTCACGGTTCCTCAGACACCCGTGATCGACAATGGCATTTATCAATATATCCGTCATCCTAACTGGTGGGCCATGATCACGGAATTAGCGGTGGTTCCCCTGTTTCATACCGCTTATCTGACATCTATAGTCTTTAGTCTCCTGAATGCTTGGTTATTAATCCAACGCATTCCGGCTGAAGAAGAAGCTTTAAGTCAAGACACCAATTATCAAGCAGTTTTCGCCAATACTCCCCGTTTTATTCCTAGTTTTAGCGCAATTTTCTCTCGCAAACAGCAACCGCTTAAAAGTTAATTGCCACGGATAGCAGGGCCGGTTCCCTACGGCCCTTTAATTACCCCTCATACCTGAATTTCAAGGAGAAAAAAAATACTATGGACTCTCTAATTGTTTCCGAAAATATTATTAGCGACAATTTAACTAACGCTCTACAAGAATGGGAAAATTTATTAGGCTCCGAATATGTCAGCACCGATAACAAAAAACGCCTAGAAGCCGAGACCGCTACCTACGAAACCCATGCTAAAATCCCGGCAATTATTCGCCCAGGTAATCGTCAAGAAGTCCAAGAATCTCTAAAAATTGCTAATCGCTATCAAACCCCTGTCTATCCTATTAGTACAGGTAAAAATTGGGGTTATGGTTCGCGAGTTCCTAGCCGCACCGGTTCGGTTTTAATGGATTTGAGTCGATTAAATCAGATTTTGGATTATAATGAAACCCTAGCTTATGTAACTATTGAAGCGGGTGTTACTCAGCGACAACTCTACGATTTTTTGCAGAAAAATGGCAATAAATTATTAATGAGTGTCACCGGTTCGACTCCTGATTCTAGTATTATTGGCAATATTCTCGAACGGGGTGAAGCCAAAGGACCTTTGGGAGATCGCTTTAATCATGTCTGTGGAATGGAAGTAGTTTTGCCCACAGGTGAATGTGTTCATACGGGATTTAATCGCTTTGAAAACTCCCAAATAGGGGCGGTCAATCGTTGGGGAGTCGGTCCCTATTTTGATGGAATTTTTACCCAATCTAACCTGGGAATCGTCACCAAAATGACTTTTTGGTTAACGCCCTATCCTGAATATTTTCAGGCTTTTTTCTATAGCATCGATCAAGAAAATAAATTAGAGTTATTGATCGATCAACTACGTCAACTGAAAATGGCAGGGGTAATTAAAACCACCTTCCACATTAATAATAACTACCGAATGTTGTCCATTCAACAACAATATCCCTGGCAGGAATGCCAAGAAAAAACTCCTTTACCCCCCGATTTATTAGAACAATTAAGTCATCAATGGGGCGGCGGTGTTTGGATAGGAGAAGGAGCTTTATATTCGGCTTCACCAGAACAGGGAAAAGTCGAAAGAAACCTAATTGAAAAAGCCTTGAAAGGAATTGTCAATAAACTTATGTTTTTTGATGAAAATAAGTTCAAAATGGCCAGCAAAATGAGTCCCATTTTTAAAGTATTTACTGGTGTGGAAATTAAGGACAAGGTGGATTTAATTTATCACAAAAATCCCCAACGAGGAATGATTACCGAAAAAGTGCTGAAGATGGCTTATTGGCGCAAAAAAACGCCCCCCACCGATAGGTTGAATTTAGACCTGGATGCCTGTGGCATGATTTGGTGTGTTCCCGCTGTTCCTTTTCTGGGAAATCATCTCAGAAATGCTCTCAATATTATCAGCAGCATCGCTCAAAAATATGGTTATGAACCCAATATCGGCATTAACTGTGTTACCGAGCGCAATATTAACATCAATGCTGCCATTTTTTATGATCGATTGCTAGAAGGCGAAGACCAAAAAGCCTTAAATTGTCACGATGAAATGTTGGCAGAATTGATCAATCAAGGCTATTATCCCTACCGTCTTAGTACCCACTCTATGAATAGTTTACCCGTAGCCCAAGACGATTATAGTTGCTTAATCCAGAAAATTAAAGACAGCTTGGATCCCAATCACATTCTCTCACCCGGTCGCTACGAATTTCTTTAAATAAGCCTAACAATCTACTGCTAACTACCCATCTCTCCCCCAATTATAATGACTTCTAGCACTTCTAGCAAATGGCAACATCTCCGAATAGATTATCTTCCGTATATCACTGGTTGGTTTGGTAACTTTATCGTTAATAATGCCCTTCTAACCATGCTAATTTATCGCTACGACCCGGGCATTCCCAATGACTATAACTTGTCCATTTTATTGCCCTCTGCTTTAGTGGGGATAGCGATAATGATTAGCCGTATTGCTGGGGCTTTTGTGCAGCCAGTGATCGGTTATTTTTCCGATCGCTTTTGGAGTCCTTGGGGCAAAAGAAGACCATTTATACTAGCCAGTTTAGTCCCTTTAATTGGTGGTTTTATCCTGTTGTTTAATCCCCCTAATAACTTAAATCAAACCACTTACTTCATTTATTTAGTCACCATGCTTTGGGTGTTTTATGTGGGTATGGCATCCTATCATGTTCCCTATTTAGCCTGGTTGCCCACTCTCGCTAAAAGCCCAGAAGGAAGGGTTAAATTATCAACTCAAATCGGAATTTTTGGTTTAGTTGGTGCCACCATTGGTGGGATTATTGCCCCTTGGTTAACTGATAGCTATGGCTTTCAGGGAATGGGTATTGCTATTAGTCTTATTGGGCTAATTACTCTAGCTATGCCCTTGCTAGAAAAAGAAGAATATAGTCCTTCTAAGGGGAAATATCCTAACTTTAAAACCACCTTAACGGCGGCTTTTACCAATCGGACTTTTTGTATATATATGATCACCATGATCTTGGCGTGGATGGTGATTAGTATTATCTCGGTGATTCCGACTTTTTTAGTAATTGCTCTCCTCAAACGAGAGGTAAGTTTTGCCGCCGTGATTAATACTATTATCGTCGGTAGTGCCTTGGCTGGATTTACCCTGGTTTTACCCTTAGCGCGAAAATATGGCAAAAAACTGGTTTTTCAAGGTTCTTTAATCTGGGTTGGTCTGGGTATGATTGCCATGGCCTGTGGTCGTTTTTGGTGGCAAGATTCTTTGATTCCCTGGTTAATCCTTTCGATCATCGCTAATTTAGCCCTAGCCAGCTTTTTTAGTCTGCCGAATGCCATGTTATCGGACATTATCGATCAAGATGCGGAGCAACAAGGAATCGGCCGAGAAGCAATATTTTTTGGTACCAGGGGTCTCCTAATTCAATTTAGCCAAGGTGCGGGGTCTTTTCTAACAGGATTAATCCTTTCTTTCGGGAAAACTCCTGATAACCCCTGGGGGGTACAAATTGCCTTTTTGTGCGCCGGTATATTATCCCTAGCAGCGGCTTTTGTCCTCCGGCCTTATGCGATCAAAAAATAGTTCTTTCCTCGCTAATCTGTTATTACTCTTGACAAAACCCTACTCATTTGGAACTAGATTATGACTTCCCCCAATCCCATCACCAAACAGCAAGAAACTGCTATCAAAAAACTGCGATTGCCCTGGCGATTAATTATTACTGGGATCCTAGCGGCCACCTCGGTTTTTGCCTATCCTACCCTGCGTAATGTCCTCTTAGAAGACACCTCTGAATCCACCACCTCAGAAGAAACCGCTTCGTTAGCAATCGATAAGAGCAAGACGGCAGCCTTACCTGTGCGAACCTTAACTTTAAGTCCTGTCACCCATCACCAAGAACCGCGCCGTTATACGGGTAATATTGTGGCTAAACGGACAAGTGAACTAGGATTTGAGCGTTCGGGACAATTAATTAGTTTATTGGTTCAAGAGGGTCAAGAGGTACGCCGAGGTACTTTAATTGCTACTCTAGATACACGCAATTTAGAAGCACAAAAACAAGAACTCATCGCCCAGCGATCGCAAGCGACGGCTAAACTGCAAGAATTACAAGCTGGTTCCAGGAAAGAAAGTATCGCCGCAGCCCAAGCAAAAGTCCGCGATCTCAGGGAACAATTAGCTTTAGCCCAATCTAAATACCAAAGACGGCTAGGATTGTATCAAGAAGGGGCAATTACTAGAGAACAACTCGAAGAAGTGCAAACAGATGTTAATGCACAACAAGCGAGAATTGATGAAGCCCAAAGTCAATTAGATGAACTCAAAGCTGGTACTCGTCCCGAATTGATTTCTCTGCAAAAAGCCGTTATTGACCAATTTGATGCCCAACTGAAGAATATTAAATTAGAGATTGAGAAAAGCCAACTTCAAGCCCCCTACGATGGCACTATTGCCCTCCTTCACGTCAATATTGGCACTGTTGTTTCTGCAAGTAATCCGATCGTTCGTTTAGTGGAAAGTAATAAACTGGAAGCGCGTATAGGGGTTCCCATTGACCAGTCCGAAAACTTACCAATTGGCAGTAAACATCGTTTAAAAATTGGTAACAAAATATTAACAGGACAAGTCACTTCAACCTTGCCCCAAATCGATCCGACTACCCGTACCGCCACGGTTATTTTAAGTTTAAATCAGACTCAGGGCCTGATTCCGGGGCAAGTGGTCAGCCTAGAATTATCTCAATCAGTTCCACAATCGGGCTATTGGTTGCCCACAGAAGCTTTAGTACAAGGCACGAGAGGATTATGGTCTTCCTATGTTCTAGGAGAAGCTAATCCCGATAATCCTCGACAGTTTACCGTCAAACGCCAAGATTTAGAAGTTCTAGCGATTCAAGGCGATCGCTTGTTGGTGCGCGGGACTCTCACCTCCGGTGATCGAGTGATCGTCGAAGGGGTTCACCGCATCGTACCCGGGCAAATGGTGGAAATTTGGTAGTCAGTGGTCATTAATCAGCTTTATTATCCCTAATAATCTCCAATGAATAACTTATTTGAACGTAAACCTAGATTACTAATTCTGACCTTAATTCTGATTATTGTCTGGGGATTGTCTTCCTTTCAAATTTTGCCGCGCATGGAAGATCCCGAAACAATTAATCGAGGTGCCACCATTACCACCAATTTACCCGGTGCCAGTCCTTATCGGGTCGAATCCCTAGTGACCGAAAAAATTGAACAATCTCTCTCTAGCATCAAAGAAATTAACCTGATTGAGTCCTCCTCAGAATTAGGGAGTTCCACGGTCAATATTCAACTTAAAGATGAAGTCACTGATGTGGATCCCGTCTGGTCACGCATTCGCGATCGGATTACCGATGTCATCCCGGAACTACCCCCAGAAGCCCAAAGACCCTTATACGAAGAAGGATATAGTAAAGCCTTTAGTTTATTGACTGCCATCCTTTGGGATCTAGATACCGCTCCTAATTACGCTATTTTACGCCGACTTGGCCAAGAACTGTTCGATGAATTAGAAGCCCTTTGGGGAACCGAAAGGGTCGAGTTAGTCGGGGTTCCGGCCGAGGAAATTTTAGTCGAAATCGATCCGGTGAAATTATCCTCCCTGGGCCTAACCGCCGTCGAAGTTGCCCAACAAATTCAAACCAGTGATGCCAAGGTCGCCGCCGGACAACTTCGCAGTAATCGCAATAATTTATTATTGGAAGTCGATACCAGTTTAGAATCACTCTCTCGGATTCGAGCAATTCCGATTCGTTACAGTAATGAGGGACAATTTACCCGTTTAGGAGATATCGCTCTAGTTACCAAGGGAATTCAAGAACCACCACCAGAACTAACCATTATTAACGGTAAACCGGCTATTGTGGTGGCCGCTATGATGGAATCGGGGCAACGCATAGACGAATGGACAGCGGCAGCCCAGGCCAAGTTAGACCTGTTTCGCCCTTCTCTCCCCCAAGGTGTGAGCCTCAAGATAATTTTTGCCCAAAATCGTTATGTGGCTAACCGACTCGATGGATTATTCAGCAACATGATCCTAGGGTTACTCTGTGTCATGGGGACAGCTTTTGTGATGATGGGATGGCAGTCCGCCTTGGTGGTGAGTTTATCCTTGCCTTTATCGATCCTGATGGTCTTTGCCGGTATGAATCTCTGGCAAATCCCCCTACATCAAATGTCGGTGACAGGAATTGTTATTGCTTTGGGACTTTTGATCGATAACGCTATTGTGATTGTCGATGAACTGCAAAAAGGACTACGGACGGGAATAGCTCACGAACATATTGTTGCTGAAACCGTTAAACAGTTAGGGATTCCCCTCTTAGCTTCTACCCTAACCACGATTTTGTCTTTTATGCCGATCGCTCTTTTGCAAGGAGGCACTGGCGAATTCGTGCGTACTATCGCCCAAACAGTGATCTTAGCCTTGGTTAGTTCTCTAATTTTGTCCCTAACGATTATTCCTATTCTCAGTTTACGTTTATATCAACTGACTCATCGATCGCACCAGACAAAAACCCATTGGTGGGATACGGGAATTAATTTACCGCTCCTAACGGGTTTGTATCGCCAAATTTTGAAGTTAATTCTCTATTTTCCGGTATTAGGTCTGGTTATTGGCTTGATTATCCCAATTACTGGCTTTGTTGTCGCTGGCACTCTCCCAGAAGAATTCTTTCCCCCAGCAGAACGAGATCAGTTAACCCTAGAAATCGAACTGGCCCCCACCACAACCCTAGAAGTAACTCAGGTAAAAGTGGCTCAAGCTGCAAAAATACTGCTAGATCATCAAGAAATTGCGGAAGTTCACTGGTTTTTAGGGCGTAATGCTCCCCCCTTCTACTATAATCTCTCCGATGGCGTCAAAGACTCTCCTAATTTTGCCCAAGCGTTGATTCAACTTCGGCAAGTTTCTGATGAACCCCAATTGATCGAAACCTTACAAAAACAATTAAGTCAAGCTCTACCGATGGCAAGGGTATTAGTCAGCCCCCTAGAACAGGGTCCACCGGTGGGAGCCCCGATCGAAATTAGGGTTTATGGCTCAGAATTGGAGATGTTAAGGAAAATTGGCGAGTCCCTACGGGAAGAACTGGCAAAAATACCCGAAATAACCTATTCTGTTGCTGATTTAAGTGAAATTCAAGCTAAATTAGCCTTAAAAATTAATGAAGAAAAAGCTCGACTAATTGGTTTGGATAATGCGGCGATCGCCAGTCAATTGGATAACCTTTTAGAAGGTTCTGTGGGTGGCTCGATTTTAGAAGCAACGGAAGAATTACCCGTACGAGTCCGAGTCGCTAATCGCGATCGCGAGCAACTGCCACAAATTGCCTCTTTAAATATTCTCGGTAATTCCGCCACTGCTGAACGGGCGAATATTTCCCTTTCCTCCGTGGCAGAATTTGATTTTCTCCCCGAATTAGCCACGATTCCTCGACGAAATGGCAAGCGAATTAATACGGTGAAGGCCTATGTTCAAGCTGATGCGATCGCTGCAACGGTTTTAGACGAATTTCGCCAAAACTTAGAATCGGGCAAATTTTCTCTTCCGCCAGGGTATCGGCTCGAATTTGGCGGAGAGGAAGAAGAAAGAGATACGGCTGTGGCTAATCTAATTGCTAGTGTGGGAGTCTTGGCGATTCTAATGCTATCAACCCTTGTTCTTTCTTTTAACTCCTTCCGTCTTGCTGCCCTAGTTACTGTCGTCGGTATTAGTTCAATTGGACTAGCCTTATTTTCCCTCTGGTTATTTGAATATCCCTTGGGATTCATGTCCATTTTAGGCACTATCGGCTTAGTTGGGGTTTCCGTTAATGACTCTATTGTCGTGGTGGCGGCTTTACAAGCTTTACCGCCCCATCTTCAACGCCAACGCAAGGCAATCCGGGAAGTGGTCATTGCTTCCACCCGTCACATTCTCACCACTACCTTAACCACCGTGACGGGATTTGTGCCATTATTCCTCTACGGCGGCGCTTTTTGGGAACCCCTCGCTATCTGTATTTCCATCGGGGTGGTCGGAACCACCCTAAGCGCGCTGGTATTTGTCCCGTCGGGATGGTACTATCTCGCTCAAGCCCAAAAGGTTTCCCCTCTGTCTGTTTCTGAGTAGCTTGATTAAATGCCACTTTTGTAGAGACGTTGCTAGACAACGTCTCTATTGATTTGGGTAAAAATAGCCTGAAAGTCCTCTCGGCTCCACCGCCCTGATCCGAGAAAATAGGGATAATTGGCTGGGTTAAATATAATCGAGTTTGAACAATAGATAAGTTTTTTAACAAGAGTAGTTT
>NZ_JASJFF010000184.1:0-1140 GCF_030065435.1 Microcystis sp. M53603_WE2 | reverse complement strand
TCATCAGGTGGAATAATCCCGCACTATAAGCGCCGATACCCATAGCCATAACCATATAACCCAATTGGGAGATGGTGGAATAGGCTAAACCCTTTTTGATATCATTCTGGGTGAGGGCGATACTTGCCCCTAGGAAGGCAGTAAAGGCCCCCGTCCAAGCAATTACCGTCATCGCCGTGGGAATTGGCTCAAAAACGGGATACATCCGAGCAATCAGGAAAACTCCAGCGGCCACCATGGTGGCGGCGTGAATCAGGGCCGAAATCGGGGTCGGACCTTCCATAGCATCCGGTAGCCAGACATGAAGGGGAAATTGGGCTGATTTGGCCACCGGTCCAAGGAAGACTAAAACGGCGAATAATGCCGCTAAACTGCCGGCAATGGCTCCAGAAGAGACTAATTCCTCTAGACGTTCACCCATGACATCAAACTCGAAGCTGCCAGTGGCCCAGAAAAGACCCAGCATTCCCAGTAATAAGCCAAAATCGCCGACGCGGTTGGTAACAAAGGCTTTTTGACAGGCATCGGCGGCCGCCGGACGAGTGAACCAGAAACCTACCAGCAGATAGGAACACATCCCCACCAATTCCCAGAAAACGTAGATCTGGACGAGGTTGGGACTGATGACCAAACCGAGCATAGAACTGCTAAAAATGCTCAGATAGGCGTAAAAACGCACATAACCGGGGTCATGGGCCATGTAACCATCGGTATAAATCATCACCAAAAAGGCCACGGTGGTGACGATAACCGACATTAAAGCGCTGAGGTGATCGATCGTATAACCCATTTTCAGGTGAAAGTTACCCGCCGATGCCCAATCGATCATTTGGTTGTAGGGAGCGTGTCCATTGATTTGACTCCACAGCAGCGCAAAAGAAAGCACCATCGACGCGCCGAGGGTAGAAATGATCAATACAGCATTTACCTGTCGCAGACGATTGGTGACTTCATTAAAGGAAATTAAGCCCGCGCCGACTAGGGTAGCGCCTACCAAAGGCAGGACGGGAACTAGCCACGCGTACTGATAAAGCGGTTCCATTCAGTAATACCTAGTTTACAACTTCACACTATTTGGTTTATCTTCATCTATTGTGACATAGGTTAATTCTTAAGAAAGTGTTTATACCTAGTTTTGCT
>NZ_JASJFF010000166.1:0-1188 GCF_030065435.1 Microcystis sp. M53603_WE2 | reverse complement strand
GGAATCCCTTACTCTAGAGATTAATGACACTATCTGTTAAAATCAGGTTAGCGATCACTATACAGCCAACTCTACGGAATTGCTCTACTCCAGATACAGTCAACGGTACAGCCATTTTCAAGTGAAAAATGTACCCAGTAGTCTCTTTTCAATTTTTTCTGAGAAGCGACCTGCAGTAAGGGTTTTGTTAATTTTTTGGTATTTACGTATGGGGGAAGTCCAGGTATCCTATTAACTATCGTTATTATTAGAGCGTCATGGGAAAAGTCATCGGCATCGACTTAGGGACAACCAACAGTTGTGTTGCGGTACTCGAAGGAGGTCAGCCGATTATAGTTCCTAACTCGGAAGGGGGAAGGACAACTCCTAGTATCGTGGGATTCGGCAAAGGCCAGCGCCTAGTGGGACAACTGGCCAAACGTCAAGCGGTCACTAATGCCGAAAATACCGTCTATAGCATCAAACGCTTTATCGGTAGGCGTTGGCAAGACACCGAGGTAGAAAGGGGACGAGTTGCCTATCATTGCCAACGCGGTCGCGATGATACCGTCAATATCAAAATTCGCGATCGGGAATTTACCCCCCAAGAAATCTCGGCCATGATCCTGCAAAAATTAAAGGCCGATGCTGAGGCCTATCTGGGAGAACCGATTAACGAGGCCGTGATTACAGTTCCCGCCTATTTTACCGATGCCCAACGTCAGGCCACTAAAGACGCGGGGATAATCGCAGGACTAGAAGTATTAAGAATTATTAACGAACCCACCGCCGCCGCCCTAGCCTACGGTTTAGATAAACAAAACGAAGATCAACATATCCTCGTTTTTGACCTAGGGGGAGGAACCTTCGACGTTTCCATCCTGCAACTGGGAAAGGGAGTCTTTGAAGTGAAAGCCACCGCCGGCAATAACCATCTTGGGGGGGACGATTTTGATAACCTCTTAGTGCGGTGGCTGGTGGAGAACTTTCAAAGCCAAGAAAACATCGATCTATCCAGCGATCGCATGGCGATCCAAAGACTGCGAGAAGCCGCCGAAAAAGCCAAAATCGAGCTTTCTAGCCTGATTACCACCTCGATCAATCTCCCCTTCATCGCCGCCGACGAAACTGGACCTAAACACCTAGAATTGGAAATAACTCGCGCTAAATTCGAGGAATTAACCAGAGAATTAGTGGAAAAAACCCTCG
>NZ_JASJFF010000192.1:0-3667 GCF_030065435.1 Microcystis sp. M53603_WE2 | reverse complement strand
GTCCAGGGGGGGATTATTGGGCCATTTTAACCAAGACATCCGACTAGGGATGGGAGTTCGCGGCACCGGTTGTAAACCCTGCAGCATTTCTGCCAGGGCGGAATTTTCCGGCTTAGTTTCGCGGATTTTGTGCCATACCGAGCGCGACATCATCAGGGTGTGGGAACTGCGGATCGCTCCCAATTGTTCCAGATATTCCCGTCTTTCGTGCTGATAATCGGCAGATATCAACTCTAGCGAGCGAGGGGGATACCTGCGAGTGATCTGGGCCATCTGGATTAATAACTTAGGATAGAGCCAAGTGTAGGCGGGATGGACAATTAATTTCGCTTGATGGGGTCGCTCATCCCGATTAGATAGAATTAATTCAAAATAACCGATCGCAGCTTTTCGTTGCGGTTCAAAAACGTAACCGCGACTAATTTGCGGACTGCCGCACCAACTTTGACAGCGATAGAGCAAACTATCAACTAAACTGATTTTAAAATCCTGGATATGGCGATCAAATACCTGACGCAGTAGCGGCGGCATAGACACACAATCTAACTGATAGAGCAATTGAGCGTCAGCATTGCTCACGGGCAGTAAATTCGGTAAATCTGGCTCTTGTTTCGCCAATTCCTGTAATAATTGCGGCGGTAAAGACCAATAGGTTAATTCCGCCAAAGGCTGAAAACCGTGTTGCCGGAAAAGTGCCAAACTGTCCTTTTGATTGATATTAACCTCTAACACCCAGGTGCGCGCTTCCCAAACCGTTTCTAGACAATAACGCAGTAATTGCGCCCCGATGCCCTTGGGTTCGCTTAAAGACTCCCCTGGATGCACCCGCACCTGTTCCACCCGCCAAGTGCTGCGACTACTATTAAAAGGGGTGACTTGGATTGCCCCGCGAATTTTCCCTTCTTCTCCCCGATTGGCCATGGACTCAGCCACATAGACATGAAAACGGTGTTGGAGAGGATTGGGAAAAAAACTGAGAATTTTAAATAACCCAAACCAAGGCCGCACCTGCTGCACCTGGGTGCGGAAATTTTGGGCGCGACGATCAATATCCTCATCGAAGTCATCCAGGGTTAAAGCTTCAATGTCTTCCAAATCCCGATATTGTACGGGACGGATTGGGCGATCGCTAAAATCGTCCCCTTGGGGAACAGGAGAAGTGGTCATGGCTCTGGGGTAAATATCGTCTATGCACCTATCTTACCGCAGAATCTAGAGGCACTTCCCCACCAATAACAATTTCTGAGGGATCATAGGGGACCACCACCGAAAGAACACCTCGATCGGTAGCTGGGGTTTTTTGGGCCAAATTTCCGATTATGACAATTCGATGCTACAATAACGGACGGTTAATCAGTCCGAATTTGCAGTAAAAGTCTTTGAGTCAATCTGTAGATACCACTAACACCCTAGACACTCTAGCTCAAGAACTAGCCGCCATTCAGCAGACCGGTTCTAAGCGCGTCGCTTTATTGGGTTCCCGTCACGTTCCCATCACGCACCAGCAATTGATCGAAATGATGGCCTATGCCCTCGTGCTGGCGGGCAATCGGATTATGACCTCCGGGGCGACGGGAACCAATTCCGCCGTCATTAAGGGGGCAATGCGGGCAGATCCTAATCTGTTAACCGTGATCTTACCCCAAAGTCTCGATCGCCAGCCCCTGGAATCCCAAGAACAACTCCAGCAGGTTATCCATCTGGTGGAATGTCCCGAAAATGACCATCTATCCCTAGGGGAAGCCAGCAGCCTCTGTAATCGCGAGATTATCAATCGTTGTCAACAGTTAATCTGTTTTGCTTTCCACGACAGTCAGACCCTTTTGCAAACCTGCGCGGAAGCGGAAGATCAACGCAAGCTAGTTACCCTATTTTATTTTGACTAAATTCAGCGATGAATCTCTCCGTCAGTGCCATTCTTCTCTATTCGATAGTGGCTGCCGCTATCTCTGTCTATCTACCTTTTCTGCTGGTGGCTTACGCTAGAGCTAAGGTGGGTTACGATACCTCCGCTCCCCGGGCCATGTTCGACCAACTCCCAGACTACGCTAAACGAGCAACTTGGGCCCATCAAAATGGTTTTGAAACCTTTATGATCTATAGTGCTGCCGCTCTCATGGCCTACGTTACAGGAGTATCCTCATCCCTGGCCGCTGTCTGTGCGATCGCTTTCGTGATCCTCCGGCTTCTATTTTCCCTTTTTTATATCACTAATGTCCCGATCGCTCGTTCCCTGATGTTCGGTCTCGGCTCTCTCTGTACCTATACTCTCTTTGGGTTGAGTTTAATCAAGATTCAGTAGAATTCCCCAAACCAGATGCAGGAGAGTCGGAAAACGCTATAGTTCGGGAGCGGTAAAGAAGTTGCTTAACCCGAACTAAAGTTAATTCTGTTACTGATAAACCGGTAATTTGGGATTATCCACTGATAACAAACCAGTTAAAAGTGAGGCGGGTTTTTGACTGTAGGGCCAGGCAAAAGCATGACGAAAAGCCGCATCTTGACAAGCTTGTAATTGTCGGAAATCGATCACGTCCAGGGTGAGTAAATTTTCGTACTCGAAGGGCAGCCGGACATTGTGTAAACCGGCATTATCGGTACAGATAGCAATATCAACCCCCGCTTCAAAACAGCGATCAAAGACTATCTTTAATTGCGATAAACTTTCGAGGGTGCCAGTTTTTAAATAGGTGGTGGGACAGACTTCTAAACATTGATGACGACGGGCAACTTCCGGCAGCAATTCCGGATATTGTAGGGGAATTTGAATACCGTGACCAATTCTTTGCAGATAGGGCAGTAATTGGGGATAACAACCGTCCTTTGTTTCGTAAAGATGGCCGGTGGTGTTTAAACCCTCTTCCCTGGCATAACTGTATAAACCAGCAAATTCCTCTAGTCGAGTTTGGTAGTAGGAATCACCCCCGGCAATATCGATCGCACAGACGTATTCTTTCATCTCTAGGGCCAGATCAACGATCGCTTTGTTGACTTGGGAGGGAAGTCGCGAGTGCATACAGAGAATTTGACTGGTAATAATCGGATATTCGCTCATTTTCGAGGCTTGACCGACGATCTCGACAATCGAGCGCATTTGCTCGATTCGCTCTGTTTGGTTCAAATGTTCGTCGGTGCGATAGTAGGGAGTATAGCGCAATTCTAAATAGGCAAGATTCTCGAAGATGTAAGCGCCGCGAATCAGACGATAAATAAAATAGGGCAAAGTTTGGGCGGTTTGAACACTTTCGACTAGGGTATGTAATTCCAAATACTCATCTAAACTATTGCGTTCACGGGTGTAAAATTCCTCAAAAGCGGGGTATTCCTGGAATTTGGCCGCTAAATCCCGCTCATGTCTGTGAAAGTAGCGCCAGAGAATTCTCGGTACTACCGATCCCCCTAAATGCCGATGCAAATCCGCGTATAAAGCCACAACTCCGCTGCTCCTTAGTCTCTCAAATGTTCCTTAAATATAACGAAGTTTTACAATTGTTTGACAATCGTTCCCAAATAGTATCAGTACCTAGGGTTTGCTGAAAAAGTTTTTCGTGGGGGCAGGGTGTGGGGTGTAGGGTGTGGGGTGTAGGGTTTTACCGATTTTCATCTGGTCAATTACCTAATTTTCAGGGAAAAAGTACCTGAATTTTCCCCCCGCTCACTCCCAGGT